>JANNKI010000567.1:0-5591 GCA_031396225.1 bacterium
TGGCGTGCTCACCGTGCGGTAGAGCGTGGTGGAAAGACCCGCGCTGGACTGCCACACGGCGGCCGGCACCCGCTTGTTGCCCTGCTCGTCGTGGTCGAACAGCACGGCGTTCCCGAACAACGTGGGCGAGAAGTTGATCCAGCCGAACAGTCGTCGCGAGTCGGAGAGCGAGAACGTGCTGGACGCCGCGCGCCGGGTCTCGGCGATGCTGCCGACCACGTTGCTCGAGTCCGGCAGGGCGCTGGCATTGGTGAAGTACACCCGGTCGCTGACGAATCCTCGACGCGTGTAAAGCGACAGGAAACGGCCGCTGAGGCTCAGGTACGTGGTGTTCAGGAGCTTGCCGAGCGGCCGGTCCTTGAGCGCAGCATACGAGCCCAGCGCCCGCGTGGGCAGGGAGGCCGACAGCGACGGCGCGGTCACGGTGAGGTTCGCCAGGCGTGACACGGAGCCCACGAGCGGAAGTCGTCCCGAGCCGTCCAGCTCCGCCAGAGACACGTCGGCGTCCAGATCCTGGCGGCGATCCACCACCGCGCTCAGGGAGATCCAATCAGCGTAGTGCGACATCTGCACGCTCGACGTGAGGAAACGGTTCAACCGCTGCTGCAGGGTCTGGCCCGAGAGCGCGCTGCCGCTGTACTCGCGGCTCGACACGAAGTTGCCGAGCGCCGAAAGCCGCGTGCGCTGCCCGAGCGTCTGCTGGTGCGTCCCGTAGAACTGGTAGTTGTCGCGGGCGGTCAGGTTGAGGGCGGGATCGTCGCTGCGCTCGAAGCGCCCTTCCAGGTGGCCGTCGAACGCGTACAGGAGCTTGTAATTGACCTCGCCGCGCACCAGCCAAGCCGGCTGCGCCTGGTAGTAGTCGCCGGCGCCGGTGAAGTCCATGTAGTCGTTGGGCGCCCAGTAGTAGCCGGCGTTGCGGATGAACTGGCCTGTGCGGTTGTTGAAACCGAATTCGAACTGCGGGAACAGGAAGCCCGAGTGCCGGCCCGGCTTGATGGGGAAGACGTAAAACGGCAGCGCGAGGATGGGGACGTTCCGCAGGTAGAACACCACCGGCTTCGCCACCAGCTTGTCCCTGAGGTAGATCTTCATGTAGCGAGCCGAGAAGTGGTAGTGCGGGTTCTCGAGGTCGCACGTGCTGTAGGCGCCGCCCAACACGTCCAACTGGTTCTCGGCGGACTTGCGGATCTGCTTGCCGTGGTAGAGCCCGCGCTCGTACTGCGTGCTGGCCTGGTAGATGGTGCCCACGCGCCGGTCCATGTCGTAGGTCATGAGTTGGCCCGTGACCTCCTCGCCCTTCTCCACCAGCTGCGGCTTGCCTTCGGCGACGAGCGTGTTCTGTTCGCTGTCGAACTCCACGCGTCGCGCGCGCAGCTCCATCTCGCGATAGTCGAGGTGGGCGTCGCCGTCCAGCACGATCTTGTTCTTGGGGATCACGAACTCGATGCGACGGCTGTCATAAGTCACGAGCTCGAGGCGCGCGGCGGTGGTGTCGCCCAGTGCCACGGCCGGTCGGTATTCGCCCGAGGCCTTCCCCTGCACACGGGCGCGATCGATCTTCCGATCCTTGAAATACACGATGATCGTGTCTCCCATGGCCAGGTTCTGCTCCGCTGTCTTCCCCTCCTTGGCGACCGCGGTGTATGCATTGCGCGCGGCCCCCGTGGCGACCAGGCTGTCGATGCGCGACTCGCTCACGAACATGTCCACGCGCGAGCCCGTGAGTCGGCTGGTCTCGCCTCGGTTCGACTCGCGCCCGCCGGCGTAGTCGATCTTCGCCTGCCCGCGCACCACGACGCGCTCGAGCTTTCGCTTCACCGCGAAGGTCTCGAGCGTGTCGCCCGTGAGTGTGGTCTCGTTGTCCCAGGCGCGTGGTTCACCCAACAACAGTCCCCGACCGGTGGAATCGTTGAATACCGCGTAGCGCGCGGTGGCGCGCATGGTGTCGCGCTCCATCGAAACGGAATCCATCGCCTCGGCGATGCGCGTCGCGGAATTCACGCGCAGCAACCGGGCGCGCAACAGCGTCTCCTTGCCGTCGTCGTCACGGGCCCGCATCAGCGGCCGCCCCGTGGCGACGGCCACCTTGGCGATCCGGTCGAAGTCCACGGCATCGGCTTCGAGTTGCACGCGATTCTCGTCATCGTTGCCCACCACGTGCCCGCGCGCCCGGACCATCGAGGACTCGCGCTCGTACACGGCCTCATCGGCCGTCAGCCGCTGCTTCTTCTCCTTCCCCGACACGCCACCCATGAGCCGCGCGATCCCGGCCTTGCGGTCGTACCAGCCGAACGGCGCCCGCAGCGTGGCCTCGTGATCCACCACGACGACATTGCCGCGCAGGTCGAGCCGGTCCTCGTTCTCCGAGAACGAGGCCTGATCGCACGTGACCGTTGTGGAGGAGTCCCGCATCCGCACGTTCCCCTCCAGGTGCACCATGCCCGTGGCCCGTTCGTAGCGCCCGCGCTCCGACTGGAGGCGTGTGCGTGTGCGCGTGATGGTGACCTGCTCCAGGAACAGCACGTCGCCCTGCGGCCCCCGGCCGCCACTCATGCGATCGGCCTCGATCCGATAGGGCGGCTCGGGCGCGACCTTCGCGCCCTTCTTCTTCACCGCCGGGCGCGTGGTGATGACGACGGAGGAATCCCTGCTGGACTTGGCGAAGCTGAGCGAGTCGGCGATCACGGCGGACGTGTCGGCAGCGATGACGGCGCGTGACGTGTCGGCGGCGGCGCTGTCCGCCTCCGGCACCGGAACCTGCGCTCGGGCGGCTGCCGCGATGGCGACCGACAAGCCCAGCGACAGCACCAGTCGGCGAGCGAGGTTCGGAGCGCGGCTCATACCTGCTCCCCGGGAGCGCCGCCCCGTGCGGCCATCGCCTCGCCGACGGCAAAGAGCGAGCCGCACAGCAGCACTCGGCCGGTGGCGTGCCTTGCGAGCGCGGCCGTCACGGCGTCCGGCACGGAGGCTGCCGCGGTTGCCGTCACGCCGACAGAGGCCGCAAGTGCGACGAGCTCCTCCGCGCTAAGCGCGCGTTCGTTGTGCGTGCCGGTCACGAGCAGCGTGGCGTCGCTTGCCAGGGAGCGGAGGCGGGCGAGCATCGTGCGGGCATCCTTGTCGCGGCCCGCCGCGAACACGATCGCGGTCGGTGGCGGAAGCTTCAGGTCCTCCGACCAGGCTGCGCACAGGCGGCGCACGCCCTCCACGTTGTGCGCGCCGTCCCACCACAGGCGGCGCTCGGTGGGGCACGCCTCGAGCCGGCCTGGCCAGCGCACCGTGGCGAAGCCCTCTCGCAGCGCCGCCAGTTCCACGCGCACGCCCTGCGCCGCCAACTGCGCCAGCAGCGCCAGCGCCGTGCGCGCGTTCTCGCACTGATGGCCGCCGTGAAGTCGCATCTGCAGCTGAAAGCGTCCCCACGGCGCGCATTCGACCGCCAACCGCGTACCCCACACCCCCTGTTGCGTCACGAGCACGTCGGCCACGTCGCGCGCCACCACCAGCGGGGATCCCACCTCGGCGGCGCGGCGCGCGATGACCGAGGCCGCCATGTCGTTCTCCACGCCCGTCACGGCGGGCACGCCGGACTTGAGGATGCCCGCCTTTTCTCCGGCGATCGCGGCGTGCGAGTCGCCCAACAACTCCGAGTGATCCAGACCGATCGAGGTGATCGCGCACACGGCGGGTGTGAGCACGTTGGTGCTGTCGAGTCGGCCGCCGAGGCCCACCTCGACCACGGCCCACTCCACGCGCTCGCGCGCGAAGTGGTCGAACGCCAGCGCCGTGGCCACTTCGAAGAACGTGCGCGACGCGGCACCCGGCAGCGCCTCTATCGCGTCGAGCCCGGCCTCGAGCGCCGCCTCGCTCGCCCAGCGCCCGTCCACGCGGATGCGCTCGCGAAAATCCACCAGGTGCGGCGACGTGTAGAGCCCGGTGCGATGCCCTGCGGCGCGCAACACGCGCTCGACCAGCGCGCACACGCTGCCCTTGCCGTTCGTGCCCGCCACGTGCACCGCGGCGAAGCGCGTCTCGGGCTGCCCCAGTCCCGCCAGCAACTCGCGCGTGCCATCGAGTCCGGGCTTCAGGTGTCTGCGTTCGAGCCCCCACAGGGTCTCGAGGCGTCGCTGCAGGAGTTGCGTCACGGAGCCGATGTCGTTCCGCTCATTCCGAACGGGGAGCGTTCGGGTCGTATCGGTGCGGGGACCGGCCACCCTCGGGAGCGAAGCCGAGGGTGGAATGCCAGAAGAAGCGGAGCAGCCGGCCCAGCTCCTCGTGCATCTGCTTGCGGTGGATGATGCGATCCACGAAGCCCTTCTCCAGCACGAACTCGGCGCGCTGGAAGCCGGGCGGCAGGTCCTCGCCGATGGTCTGGCGAATGACGCGCGCGCCGGCGAAGCCCACGAGCGCCTTGGGTTCGGCCACGATGACATCGCCGAGCGACGCGTACGAGGCGAGCACGCCGGCGGTGCTGGGATCCGTGAGCACCGACACGAACGGCAGGTGCTGTTGGCGCAACTGCGCGAGCAGCACGCTGGTCTTGGCCATCTGCATGAGCGAGAGGATGCCCTCCTGCATGCGTGCGCCGCCCGTGGCGGACACCACCACGCAGGCGCGGCGCTCGGCCATGGCCGTCTCGATGGTGCGCGCCACCTTTTCGCCCACCACAGAGCCCATGCTGCCGCCCATGAAGAAGAAGTTCATCAGCGCCACGCTCGCCGGCACGTCGCCGATCGTCGCCACGCCGCAGAGCGCGGCATCCTTCTCGCCGGTGTCCGCTTGCGCGGCCGCGATTCGCTCGGGGTAGGGCATCTTGGCGTCGCGGAACTCCAGCGGGTCGCCGGCCACCAGGTTGGCGTGGCGCTCGTGGAACGAGCCCGGATCGGTGAGGTAGCCCACGTAGGCGCGAGCCGAGACCCGGAAGTGGTGCCCGCAGTTGGGGCAGGTCCACAGGTGCTCCTCGAGCACGGTCTGGAACAGGGGCTCGCCGCAGCCATCGCACTTGGTCCACAGCCCCTCCGGCATCTCGCCCCGGTCGGGCTTCGCCGCCTGCTTGATGCCGGTGCGTTCGCGTTTGAGCCAGGACATGAGGTTCGGGGCATCTCCGGTATGGACCGAGGCGACCCACCTGCGGCGGGCACCCGTCGGTGGGGGGCACCCGCCGCAGGTGGGTCCGGGCCGCCCGCACGGGTTTCGGCTGGGAGTGGGCCACAATCTAATACCCCGGGAACCCGGCCGCCACTTCCGGCATTGTGCGGTAGCTCGGGCCCCGCCGGCGCGCGCGGTCACGCGCCGGCAGGGCTCGCGTAAGGTTCGAGGTCCGCCATGCCCACCTCCACGGTCACTCCCGCCGCCGCCACACGAGCCGTTCGGGCCATCCGCGCCATGCAACCGGTGCGCGTGGCCACGAGGCACCATGCGCTCGTGCGGCTCTCGCATTGGTTCCACGTGCCGCTGCTCGTGGGGCTCATCGTGACCGGGCTCGCCATCTACTGGGCCGCACCCGTGTTCCGGCACGCGCCCACGCCGGGGAATCCGCGCGGCGACTACCTCGTGGATGCGGGACGCGCGCTCGCCCCTCTGTTCGGCGGGGCACC
>JANNKI010000610.1:0-4332 GCA_031396225.1 bacterium
GTTCATCCTCGGAAGTGAGGCGGAGGTGTTCGCGCTCGCGGCTGGGGAAGAGGTGACCCTCAAGTACGTGGAGTGACCGGCGAGAGGCAGCTTTCGAGGCCATTCTGTAGCCAGTTCTGTAGCCAGCAGGCTCTCCGCGGCTTGCACGAACCCCGTAAGTTCGTGTAAACACGCCCGCGGAGAGGTGCGAGAGTGGTTGAATCGGGCGGTCTCGAAAACCGTTAAGGGCGCAAGTCCTTCGAGGGTTCGAATCCCTCCCTCTCCGCCAGATTTCGCGCCAAAGCCACAGACAATGTCCAGTTCGAGCCCCTGGGGGAGATCCCGGGGGCTTCGTGTGGGTGGCCATCTCGCCATGTGCTCCCGGAGCACAGCGCCTTCGGCGAAAGACCGATCGAGCGCCGGGAGGCGAGGCCTCGCGATCCGCGCGGATCGTCGCCGGCGCACCGCATGCCGATCGGCTTCGAGTCGCAGCAGAATCTTCAAGGGCGCGCCTTTGTTACACGCGGTCGACCGGCTCGCGTGTGCGATTCACTCGAGTTTTCGCGCTCGCGCCGATGGCACGGCTTCTGCAACCCTTCTCGGACGGTGGAGTCTATTCGACTTCGTCCAGCCCGTAGACCGCTCCGTCACGGGAATGGTCACGGTGTCGTTCCGCCCTCAGGGAGGAGAGGCTCATGAACCAGACGACTGCGATGGTCCTTATCGCTGGGCTCGTGGTGGTGCTCGCAATCGCATGGATGTACTTCCGGCAGAAGCGCTCCAAGGATCTGCGCACCCATTTCGGACCCGAATACGACCGTCTCATGCACGAGAGGGGCAGCCGGGGCCGCGCCGAGGCCGAGCTCGCCAGGCGTGAGCGGCGGGTGAAACGTCTCTCGATCCGACCGTTGCCGCGTGACGTGTCCACCCGATACGTCCAGAAGTGGAACGACCAACAGGCGCGCTTCGTCGACGAGCCCAAGGAAGCGGTCGTCGAAGCCCACCATCTGGTGGAAGAGGTCATGAAAGAGCGCGGCTATCCGATTGGCGAGTTCGATCAGCGCGCCGCGGACATCTCCGTCGATCACCCTCGCGTGGTCGAGCACTACCGCGCGGCTCACGAGATCGCGATGCGTGACCAACGCGGGCAGGCGAGCACCGAGGACCTGCGCGCGGCGATGATCCACTATCGCGATCTGTTCAGAGAGCTGCTCGACGAACCCGAGCCGCTGGGAGTGACCAGCCGATGACCATTCGTGACGACAACGGACAGACGACTGCCGAGCTGGCGTCAGCTCCTTCGCGGACCGTGGAACAGGACCCGCAGGGCTTCAACCGGCCGGCCGAAGCGCAGGCCGTCGTGGGCGGGAAGGAAGCGGTGTTCTCGCAAGACGAGGTGAACGAGCTCAGGCCCAAGTGGAACGCGATCCAGACCAAGTTCATCGACGAACCGCGCGAGTCCGTGCAGGAGGCCGATAGCCTCGTCGCCTCGACGATCAACCGGCTCGCCGAGTCCTTCGCCAACGAGCGGGCGAAGCTGGAGTCGCAGTGGGCGAAGGGCGGCGACGTCTCGACCGAAGAATTGCGGCTTGCGCTGCGGCGTTATCGGTCGTTCTTCGACCGCCTGCTGTCGGCATAGAGCGAAGCGGCAGCGTTTGAGGTGGGGGGCGACTGCCCCCCACCAGCGAACGCGCAACCCACCCGCGTCAGAGTTCCACCGCTGGTGGGAGCGCCAGCCGGGCTTCGTGCGGCCGCCGATCTACGCCACCCTCCGCCGCCGGCGACACACGTGCGTGGCCGCAGCCGCTCGCGCGCTTGTACCTCGTTCGCCGAGTCGCTAGTCTGCGCGCTGTTTTCGCTGGCTGGCGACATCGCGCGTCCGCCGTCGGATCCCGTGTTGCCGTTAGTGCCTAACCGTGGTTCGCACTGTCGGTTGATCACGATCGGTGGCGCAGTCGTCTCATCACGGAGAGGTGTCCGAGTGGTTGAAGGAGCACGATTGGAAATCGTGTAGGCGCTTATACCGCCTCGAGGGTTCGAATCCCTCTCTCTCCGCCAGTTTCCCGCAGTGCTGAGGTGTTCGATGTGCTTCGCTTGCGCGAAGTAGCTCCCGGTCGTAGAAGGCTCGCCCCGCCCCTCGTCAGGAGGGCAGGGTGCGCACACACTGGAGATCCCCCCCCATGGAACGCACGACGGCACAACGCAAGGCCATCCACACGGTCCTTGAGAAGACGGGGCGGCCCCTGAGCCCCACGGAGATCTTTCACGAGGCCCGACACTCCGCACCAGGCCTGGGCATGGCCACGGTGTACCGCACGATCAAGCGATTGCTCGACGAGAACAAGATCGCCGAGGTGCAGTTGCCGGGCGAGGCGCCGCGCTACGAGCGTTCGGGCATGCAGCACCACCATCACTTCAGCTGCACCAACTGCAAGCGCGTGTTCGACTGTTTCGGTTGCCAGTGTCCGTGTGAGCAGAACACGCCGCCGGGCTTCGCGGTCGAGGGCCACGACGTGTATCTGTTCGGCCGATGCGAGGCGTGCGTCACGGCGGCCTGAACGGACCACATCAGCACCACGTCCGGGCGCCGGCCAACAGGTCGGCGCCCGGCGGTCTTTCGAGCGGCGTGCGTGCGCACGCGGTGCAACGCCGCACACGCCCACGCGCGCGGCGAGCCACGCTTGACCGACTCGCGCGGCCTGCTAATATCCGCCGCGCTTCGTCCTTAGCAGTGTCGCGCGCCTCGGGCGCGCTCCTGCCGGCACGAGGACCTCTTTAGGAGTGGGGATGTAGCTCAGTTGGGAGAGCGCCTCGTTCGCAACGAGGAGGTCGTCGGTTCGATCCCGATCATCTCCACCATTCCCTTGGGTTTGGGCCAGGCCCAGCGCAATCCGGACTTGTGAACCCCGTCAGGACCGGAAGGTAGCAGCGGTAAGCAAACCTTCGGGTGTGCCGCTGGATCACCTGGCCCGCTATTCCGCGGCACAGCTCCCACGCGGCACCGGTTGCTCCTCGCGGCGACGCCAGCCGCCAGCAGCCCGCCGCTCACGGCACGGTCCCATGGCCCATCGCGCGCTCACGCTCAAGTACCGGCCCCAGGTCTTCGCCGACCTGGTGGGGCAGGACCACGTGACGCAGGTGCTCACGGCGGCACTCGCCTCGGGCCGCGTGGCGCAGGCGTTCCTGTTCACCGGCGCGCGCGGCGTGGGCAAGACCACCAGCGCGCGCATCCTGGCAAAGGCGCTCAACTGCGAGAAGCGGGGCACCGGCAAGGCCGAACCTTGCGGGAACTGCACCTCGTGCACCGAGATCGCCTCGGGCGTCGCGCTCGACGTGCTCGAAATAGACGGCGCCAGCAATCGCGGCATCGCCGACGTGCAGCAGTTGCGCGAAAGCGTGCGGTTCACCCCGACGGGCGGGCGCTACCGCGTGGTCATCATCGACGAGGTGCACCAGCTTTCGGGTGACGCGTTCGCGGCGCTCTTGAAGACGCTCGAGGAGCCGCCCGCGCACCTGGTGTTCATCTTCGCCACGACCGACCCGCAGAAGCTGCCCGACACCATCCGCTCGCGCACGCAGCGCTTCGACTTCGCGCGCGTGCCCATCCGGCGCGTGGCCGACCGCCTGCTCGAGATCCAGAAGCGCGAGGGCGCCGACGCCGAGGGCATCAAGTTCCAGCTCACCGACGGCGCCGCGCTGCTGATCGCCCACAAGGGCGAGGGCTCCATGCGCGACGCCGTCTCGGCGCTGGACCAGTCGGTGTCGGCGGGCGAGCCCGCCATTGACGAGGCGCTCGTACGTCGCGTGCTGGGCATTCCCGACCGCGAGGCCTACTTCCTCATCGCCGGCGCCGTGCTCGGCCGCGATCCGCAGAGCACGCTGCAGCAGTTGCACGCCGCGTTCGAAAAGGGCGTGGACGCGCGTGAGCTGGCCGAGGGGCTGGCCGAGCACTTCCGGAACGTGCTCGTGCTAAAAGTCGACCCCGAGCGCGGCCACGACCTGGTGGCGGCGAGCAACGAAGACCTCGCACGCCTGAAGCAGCAGGGCGAGGGCTGGGCCGACACCGATCTGCTGCGTCTCATGCGCCTGGCCGCCGAATGCCAGTGGCCCATGCGCGATTCGCCGCAGCCGTTGGTGCACCTGGAAGCGGCGGTGCTCCAGATGGCCACGCTCGAGCCGGCCGAGTCCGTGGCGACGTTGCTCGAACGTCTCGAGGCGCTCGAACGCCGGCTCGCGGGCGGGGGCGCGAGTGGCGGCACGGTGGCGAGCGCGAGCAGCGCCCCGCCCGCGGCCGCGGCGCCCGGTACGCGCACGCACGGCTTCGTGGCGGAGCGGCCGGCGGCGGCGGTGGTT
>JANNKI010000626.1:0-8483 GCA_031396225.1 bacterium
GCCCGCCGCCTGCGGCGCGGTGCCGCGGAAGTCGGCGCGCACGCGGCCGCCGCCCAACGTGAGCGTGACACGAATGGGCAGCGGCCCGTGCCCGAAGCCGTCGTCGTCGAGCGCGTCGGCCGCGCTCCAGCGCCCGCGCGGCAGGCGAGCGAGTGCTACTCGCGCGTGACGCTCGGTCGCGGCCAGCAGCGCTTCGGCCGCGGCCTCGAGCGCGCGCGCCCCGCCGCGCGCGGCCAGTTCGGTGAGCCGCCGCGTGCCCGTCACCTGGGCGCCCATCTGCGCTGCGAGGTCCGCACGCCGCTCGAGCGGCGTGCGCACGTTGGCGAGCAGAAGCGCCAGCACGCCGGTCTCCTCGCGTCCCGCTCGCCTCAGGAACACCGGCGGGATGCGCATGCCCTCCTCGTAGACCTCGTGCGCGATCGGCATCGAGCCGGGAGCGGCGCCGCCCACGTCGGCGTGGTGCGCGCGGCTCGCCACGAAGAACGACGGAGTGGGTCGGCCCGGCAGGAACACCGGTGAGACGAGCGTCAGGTCGGGCAGGTGGGTGCCGCCGTCGAAGGGATCGTTCAAGAGCACGGCGTCTCCCGCTCGAAACGGCGCCAGCGCGAGCGCGGCCTCGACCGCGCGCGGCATGCTCCCGAGGTGCACGGGAATATGCGCCGCCTGCGCGACGAGCCGTGCGCGCGAATCGAACACGGCGCAGGAGTGGTCGAGTCGCTCGGTGATGTTGGGCGAATGGGCGGCGCGCATGAGCGTGGCGCCCATCTCCTCGGCGCACGCCGCGAACAGCCCGCGGTAGAGCGCCAGCTCAACGGGGTCGGGAACCGTCGCGCGGCGGCGCGGCGTCACGAGCGCCCCGCGCGCGTGAGCACCAACGCCCCCGACGCATGCGCGCGCGCGCGCCAGCCGGGTGCCAGCCACAACGTGGCGCCGTCGTCCGCCACCACCGCCGGGCCTCGCAGGAGCGCTCCCTCCGGGAGCGCATCACGCCGGAACAGCGACGCCCGGACGGGTCGCCCCTCGTGCCAGGCACGCAGCTTCGTCGCGCGCGCCCTCGTGCCACCCCGGCGCGAGCGCCGCTCGCGCGGCATGGGTTCCGGAAGCCAGCCGCCCACCTCGAGCGTCACCACCTGCACCGGCGCCGCCGTGTCGGCGAAGCCATAGCGCCGCTCGTGCGCGGCGTGGAAGCGCGCGGCGAGCGAGGCGAGCGGTCGGGCCGCCACCGCGAGCTCGTGCGCCTGCCCCAGGACGCGCACCTGGGCGCGATGCTCGAGCCGAACGTCCCGGCGCTCGAGCGGGGCGAACGAGCGGAGCACCTCGCGCTCGAGTCGTGCGAGCGAGCGTTCGAGTGTCCCGCGGTCGCGCGCGTCGGCCAGCACGCTCAGCGAGCGCTCGCGGCGCGAGCCGCCCTCGAGCGCTCCCAGCGCGCACAGCACGCCCGCGTCGCGCGGCCAGATCACCGCCGGGACGCGCAGGGCCCCAGCCAGGGCGCACGCGTGGAGCCCGCCCGCGCCGCCGAAGACCACCAGTGCCGCCTCGCGCGGATCCTCGCCGCATTCCACGGACACCCTGCGGAGCGCGGCCTCCATGCGGGCTTCCGCCACGCGCACCACGCCGCGCGCTGCGCTCTCGGGACTGGCCACCCCCAGCGCGCGCGCGAGCCCCGCGAGCGAACGTCTGGCCGCGGCGCGATCCAACGCCAGCGCGCCGCCCGCCAACGCATCGCCCGCGATCGCCCCCAGCACCACCAGAGCGTCGGTCACCGTGGTCGGGCCGCCGCGGCCGTAGCAGGCGGGCCCCGGCTCCGCGCCCGCGCTTTCGGGGCCCACGCGCAGCACACCGCCGCCGTCCACGCGCGCGATGGACCCACCGCCAGCGCCGACCGTGTGCACGTCGAGCGTGGAGCACAGCACGGGCACGCCTGCCACCTCGCGGCCGCGCCGGCGGGGCAGGCCCGCCTGGCCGGTGTCGCGGCCGCCCAGGAACGCGCAATCGGTGGAGGTGCCGCCCACGTCGAGCGTGAGTGCTGCGCGGTAGCCGCACGCGCGTGCCCCCGCGAGAGCGGCGCGCAGCCCCGCGGCCGGGCCCGAGAGCAATTGGCGCACGGGCTCCTCGGCCGCCTGTGCGAGCGGAGCCGTGCCGCCATGCGACAGGCAGATTTGGAGTGAAGCTCCGCGGCTTCCGGCCGCGAGTTGGCGCAGGTAGTTGCGCATGCGGGGAACGAGGTACGCATTCGCCACCGTGGTGGCGAGGCGCTCGTACTCGCGGATCTCGGGCACCAGCTGTACCGCGCTCGTCACGGGCACGCCGAGCGAACCGAGCGCGCGTGCGAGCCGGCGCTCGTGCGCCGGGGCGGACCACGCGTGCAGGAGAGCGACCGCCACGGCCTCGGGCCGGCTCGCACGCACGCGTCGCATCACGCGCGCCACTTCGCGCGCGGTGAGTGGGGTGAGCACGCCGCCGCCGGCCGCGAGCCGCTCGCGCGCACCCAGCCGGCGTTCGCGAGGCACCAGCGGCGGCGCTCGCCGGGGCTCCAGGGCATAGAGGTCGGGGCGCTCCTGGCGACCGATCTCGAGCACGTCCTCGAAGCCCGCCGTGGTCACCAGCGTGACGCGCGCGCCCTTGCGCTCGAGCAACGCGTTCGTGGCCATGGTCGAGCCGTGCCGTACGCGCGTGCCGCGTCCGGCGCCGGCACGCGCCAGCGCCGCGAGCACCGCGGCCGCCGGCTGGTGCGGTGTGGAAGGCACCTTGAATGCCACCCGCCGCCCGCCGCTCCACGCCACCACGTCGGTGAACGTGCCGCCCGTGTCCACGCCGATCGCATCGGCGACTTGGAGCCCTGCGGGCCTCCGGCCCGCGCCGGGCGCCGGCCGTCGCCGCTTCCCGGCCCTAAGCGCGGACACGCTTTCTCCAGCGCTCGAACAGGAAGACCAGGGCGATGACCACGACCAGCAGCAGCAACACCCACGGTGGCACGGGGAACTCGCGCCCCAGCCACGCCAGCAGCGCGAAATACGGGATGCCGCCCAGCAGCACGGCCACGAAGTAGCGCGGCAGCGGATAATGCCCGGCCGCGGCCACGATCTTGATGGGCCCGTCGGGCAGCGGCGTGGCGCGCGCGAGCAGAATGGCCATGAACGTCGCAGAGGGCGAGCTGGCGAGCGCCTTCGCGACGCGCTCGCGCGAAGGCGCGAAGCGCTTCACCCACGGCCAGTCGGTGCCGAGGATCCAGCGGAACAGCAGCAGCTGCAAGGTGCTCCCCGCGCCCGCGGCGGCGGCGCCGAACACCCCCACCTGCCAGGGCTCGAACCGCGGCGCGTAGGTGAGCAGGAGCGGCGTGGTGAACGACGAGGTGGTGGCGTTGTCCACGAGCAGGAGCAGGCAGAGCATGGGCAGCGAGATCTCGGGCGGAACGAACTTCGTGAGATCGGCCAACGAGAACATCAGCACGGCAGGCAAGGGACCTCCGGGGGATCTCTCGAGCGCTCTGTGCCGCGCGGCGCAGGATCGTGGCACCTTGCCGCAGCGCTTCCGCCGCCGCAAACCCGCCGCGCGTGAACTCCAGACGAGCGGAACGCCCGCAGCCCCTCGCTGGGGTTGCGGGCCCGCTCACGCGTTCAAGCGGCTAGGAGATGACCTCGGCTCCGCTGCCCGGCCCTGCCGGCGCGGTGGGCGGTGGCGGCGGGTCGTTGATCGGGGTACCGCCCGGGCGCATGCGCGACCACCAGTCTTGAAGACTGCGCCGGCGGTACTCGCCGCGCACCAGGGCGCCGGCGCCGAGCGTGCCGAGCGCGATCATGACCACGAAATACATGGCCGTGAGGAGCCCGCCCACGAAACCGAACAACGGCACGATGTGCAGGAGTTCGCCGGCGATACGCAGGCCGTGCAGCGCCACGCCACCCCACAGCACGGCCTGGAGCAACGTCCCCTCGCGGCCCTTGAAGCGTGGATAGAGCCGACCGCCGAGAACGCCGTAGCCCACCACGCTGCCCCACAGCGATGCGACCACGAAGAACGCGGCGTAGGCCACCGCCACGGCGGCGGCGAGCGGGATGCCGATGATGGTGATGCACAGGAGCGCGATGACCAGGGCGAGCGCGATGACGCTGGGAATGATCAGCGCCCAGAGCAGCAGGCCGATGATGAACGACGGACCCGGCTCCTGCTGGATCGTGGCGAGCGCGCCGCGCGTGCGTTCCGGGGCGAGCTTCACGAACGCCCACGCGAAGCCGAGCATGATGAGCATGACCACCGCGTGCACCATCATCTTGACGCCGGTGCTCACCATGGCGAGCATGGGGAACAGGAACTTGGCGCCCGGCGTGCGCGGCGCTGTCACGCGCTGACCGGCCACGCGCGAACCCGGCTCCTCGCGAAGCGTGCCGCCGATGCACACCACGTCGCCATCCACCCGCGCCGTGGAGGTGAGCAGCAGGTCGCCGCCCATGGCCGACACGTTGCCGGTGACGCGGCCGCGCACCTCGACGTCGCCGCCGAAGCTCACAACGTCGCCCTCGACGACCTGGGACTGGGAGATGCTCACGTCGCTGCCGAAGCGCACGATGTCACCGCTGGTGGAGCGCACATGCGGGACTTCGGGGACCTCGGGCACGTCGGGGACCGCGCCCACACCGGGCACCGCCGGCGGTTCCGGCACCGTCGAGCGCGAGGCGCTGTCGAGCGCCGCGGCGCGAGCGCGGGCCGCGTCGGTTCGCTCGTACTGGGCGGCGCTCTCGGGCGGCACGGGCCGGAAGCGCATGGTGCGCTCCTGCGCGGCGCCGTCGAGCGGAAGGGCGATCAGGGCCGCGAGGGCCAGCAGGCCGGTCAGGGTGCCACTGTGGACTGTGCGCATCTCGAGGATCCTCCGCTCGTCACGCTCCGGACGTCGGACTCCCCACGCGGGGCCGGCCCGGGGCCTATCCGCGTGATGCGGAACCCCATCCGTGAGGATGGGGACGATCGCGGGGCTCGGGGACCCCGGAGCAGCGGGTCTCCTCGAGCCCAACGGACCGAGGCCAGGGGCGGTCGTGTCGCGGGGTTTCATCTACCGATTCCCCCGATACGCCGGGGGACCGGGTCGGGTTGCCGGCTGATGTCGAAAAACCAATGGGGAGCCGCGTCTTGCGCGACTCCCCAAGGTCACACACGAGTAAAAGTTGGCCTCAGTGGCCCGTCGAATCCACCGTCGTCGTCGTCGTCGTCGTGGTCGTCGTCGTCGTCGTGGTGTCCATACCCAGGCTGTCCATCATCATGTTCGGGGCCTCGGTAGCGGCCGGCGTCGTCTCCGCCGCCTTATTGCCACAGCCCACCACGACGAACGCGAGGGCCAGCGCCATCATCGCCAGAGCGAATAGCTTACGCATCGTGTGCACGTTCACCTCCTCTCACGCAGCCATCCCCGGCGTTCGCCGGAAACAGCCTTGTTTATTTATCCCAAAGGCCGGGAGTCAGAAAAAAACACCACTGATTTCTAGCGGTGTCGGGTCGACAGCGTCCATGCGCATATGCGGTTGTGAGCGCTGCCGGGGGATCGGTCGCCCTCTCGGGCGGACCCCCGTTGAAAAGCGAACCGCAGGCTAGGGACGAACCCCCCCGCTTGTCAACTGCAATCTGCATCCAAGGCGAATGCGTCGGAGCCCACAACTCCTTGACCACTAACGGATTAGAGAGTCACTCCGGTTCGTGGCCCGTGCCGGAGGACGGAATCAGAGCCCGCCGAGCGCATCTTCAAGGTCCGCGCGCAGGTCCCTGACGTCCTCGATGCCCACCGATAGCCGCAGCAGGCCGTCCGCGAAGCCCATCGCCAGGCGCCGCTCGCGGGGCACAGAGGCGTGCGTCATGGACGCCGGATGACACACCAGGCTCTCGACCCCTCCCAGGCTCTCGGCGCGCGTGAACAGCCGGAACCGGTCGAACACCTGGCGCCCGGCGTCGAGCGAGCCATCGCCCGGGATGAACGAGATCATGCCGCCGAAGCCCGAAGCCTGGCGTTTCGCCAGCGCGTGCTGCGGGTGGTCGGGAAGCCCGGGGTAGAACACCCGGGACACGTTGGCGTGCTTCGCCAGCACGCTCGCCAGCTCGCGCGCGTTCTCGTCGTGACGCTGCATGCGCACGGCGAGCGTCTTGGTGCCCCGCAGGCACAGGAAGCAGTCCATGGGCCCCGGCACCGCGCCGGCGGCGTTCTGTAAGAATCGCAACTGTTCGTGCAGGGCGTCATCGTTCAGTAACAGCGCACCACCGATCATGTCGCTATGGCCGTTCAGGTACTTGGTCACCGAGTGGAACGCCACGTCGGCTCCCAGTTCCAGCGGGCGCTGGAAGTAGGGCGTCATGAACGTGTTGTCCACGACGACCTTGATGCCGCGCGGCCGCGCGCGCTCGGCCACGGCCGTGATGTCGGTGAGCTGCATGAGCGGATTGGTGGGTGTTTCCACGAACACCATGCGCGTCTCGTTCCGGCACGCGCCCGAGATGGCGTCGACGTCGGTGGCGTCCACGAACGTGAAGTCCAGCCCGTGCCGCCTCCACACCTTGTCGAACAGCCGGAACGTGCCGCCGTACGTGTTCTGGCCGCACACCACGTGGTCGCCAGAGGACAGCGTCTGCATCAGCGCGTTCGTGGCCGCGAGCCCCGACGCGAACGACAACCCGTGCTTCGCGCCCTCGAGCCCGGCCAGGTTGCCCTCGAGCGCGGCCCGCGTGGCGTTGTGCGTGCGTGCGTACTCGAAGCCCTTGTGCCTGCCGAGCGCCTCCTGCGCGTACGTGCTGGTCTGGTAGATGGGGGTCATCACCGCGCCCGTTGTGGGGTCGGGCTCCTGCCCCGCGTGCACCGCCTTCGTGCCGATGCCAGCCTGTGGATCGAGCTTCGCCACTATTCCCCTCCCGCGATGAACTGCAGCATGTCGAACCGCGTGAGGATGCCGGTCACGGCGCCGTCACGCTTGACCAGCACCGCGGCGTTCCGCGACGCCATCAATCGCGTGACCACGTCGGCCGGCTCGTCCGCGCTCACCACGGGCAGCGGCGGCCTCATGATGGCGTCGAGCGGGCGCTCGAGCGATGACGGGTCGGCGAGCGCGCTCTTCAACACGTCGCCCTCCTCCAACGTGCCCACGACCTCGCCGCCGCGGAAGACGGGAAGTTGCGAGACGTCGTGTTGCTGGATCAAGCTGAGCGCGCGCTTCAAGGGCTCGCCCGACTCCACGCTGAACAGCGTGCGCACGCGCGCCGCCTTGCCCGCGGCGATGTTGCCCACGCGCACGGCGGACGGGTCGAGCAGGTGGTTGTCGCGCATCCACTCGTCGTTGTGCACCTTGGTCAGGTAGCGTTCGCCGGTGTCGGGAAGCAGCACCACCACCAGGTCGTTCGGGCCACAGTCCTTCGCGATCTGCAGCGCCACCCACGCGGCCATGCCGCCCGAGCCGCCGACGAAGATCGCCTCCTCGCGCGCCAGCGTGCGCGTCAGGTTCAAGCCGTCGTGGTCGTTGCACGAGACGACGCGGTCCACCACCGCGAAATCGGTGGCGGTGGGGATGAAGTCCTCGCCCACTCCTTCGATCTTGTAGGTGTGGGCCTCGCCCATCTCGCCCGTCTCCTTGTAATGCTTGAGGATCGAGCCCACCGGGTCGGCGCCGATGACCTGGATCTTCTCGTTCATCTTCTTCAAGTAGCGGCCCGTCCCGGTGATGGTGCCGCCCGTGCCCATGCCGGCCACGAAGTGCGTGATGCGGCCCTTCGTCTGCTCCCACAGCTCCGGGCCTGTGCTCCGGTAGTGCGCTTCCGGGTTGGCGGGGTTGTGGTACTGGTTCATGAGCACCGCCCCCGGGCGCTCGTTGGAGATGCGCCTGGCGACGCTGTAGTAGCTCTCGGGATGCTCCGGCGCCACGGCGGTGGGGCTCAGGTAGACCTCGGCGCCGAAGGCCTTCAAGAGGTTCACCTTCTCGCTCGAGACCTTGTCCGGCATGCAGAACGCGGCGCGGTAACCCTTGATCGCCGCGACCATCGCGAGCCCCAGGCCGGTGTTCCCGGACGTGCACTCGACGATGGTGCCACCGTGTTTGAGGCGGCCATCCTTCTCGGCCGCCTCGACCATGGCGAGGCCGATGCGGTCCTTGACGCTGCCGCCGGGGTTGAAGAACTCGAGCTTGGCCAGCACCGGGCAGGGCAGGTCCTTCGCCACGCGACGCAGCCGCACCAGCGGGGTGTGTCCGATGGTGTCGAGAATGGATTCGAAGTAGTGCACGCCCTCGAGGACGTTGCTCACGGGGCTCGCTCCTTGGGGATTGGTGAGACGAGTTGGGAGCGGCCGGCGCGCCCCGAGCGACCTGTACGGGGGCCGCATGCTTTGGGCCGGCGCGAGGTTAGGAGCGGCGCGGCGCGATGGCAAGCGGCGCGGGTCACGGTGCCCGCGGCAGGTAGCCACCGCCTCGATGACAAAAGCCCCCGCGCGTCCAGCGCGGGGGCTTCGTCAGATCGCGGCG
>JANNKI010000646.1:0-2251 GCA_031396225.1 bacterium
CGCAAGCATCTCGAGACGCCGCTGCTGAACGAGATGGGACTGCGACCGGTCGTGACGTTTCGGGCCTGAGCTTTGCGGCCTGGGCTTCGCGGCCTGAGCTTGCTCCGGACGTCCGCGGGCCGTGTGGCGGGCTGATGTTCAGGCCGCGAAGATCAGCCCCGCGACTCTCAGGCGGCCTGCTCCAAAGTGTCGTCGTCCCGGCCGGCGGAGGGGGAGATGTCGAGGGCGTAGACGTCGGCCAGCACGGTGGGCAGGGCTTCGCGAAGGGCGTCGATGACCACGGGGTCCCAGTCGCGGGCGCGGCCGCGGTCGAGCACCGAGAACACCTGCTCCGGCGGTAGCGCGGCCTTGTAGGGCCGGGCGCTCACGAGCGCGTCGAACACGTCGGCCACCGAGATGACGCGTGCGGCGAGCGGGATCTTCGCCCCAGCCACACCGAACGGACCCGAACCGTCCATCTTCTCGTGGTGGTACGCCGCGATCCGTGGCACATCCCAGAGCTCGGCCGGATACTCGATCATGTCGAGGATGCCCTGCGTGTGGGCGGCGTGCAGGTCCATCTCCTGTCGTTCCTCGGCGGTGAGCGCTCCCGGCTTGAACAGCACCTCATCGCGCACGCCCTGCTTGCCCACGTCATGCAGCAGCGCCGCCACCGACAGCACCTCGCTCTCGGCGGGCGTCAGTCGCATCTGCCGCGCGATCGCCAGCGACACCTTCTGCACGCGCTCGCTATGCTGTGCCGCCTCGCGGTCCTTCAACGTCAGCGAGTGCACCAGCGCGGCGATGGTGGACTGGAACGCTCGCTGTTGCTGCTGGTGGAGCCACAGGTTCTCCAGCGCGAGTCCGGCCTGGCTCGCGAACACGGACAGCATGTCCATGTCGTCCTTCGTGAAGCGACCGCGCGCGGGGCGGCGCACATCCAGCTGCACCACACCCAACGGCCGCCCGTTGCTTCCGAGCAGCGGCGCCACGATGGCGGTCTCGAGCCGCGACAGCACGATGCTCTCGCTGGCCTTGCCAGGCTCCTGCCCCTGCACGTAGAGCAGCGCATGGCCCTCTCGCAGCACGCGCTCGACAATGGTCCGTGACAGCGCCACGCGCGATCCGTCTCCGCTCCTGGCCGCGGCGGTGAGAGTCCGCAAGGGCGCTTCCTCCTGCTCGCGCGCGACCAGCACGTGGTGCGTGGCGTTGGGGAAGGCCTGGAACGCGAATCGGGTGAGCACGGCGAGCAGTGCAGCCTCGTCGTGTCGGGCGGCGGCGGTCTCGCGCACCAGCCCCAGCATGAGCTCGGCGACGCGCGCATCGCTGCGCACGACCAGCCGGCGGACGTCCCCCCAGTCCTCGGTGGAACGCCACGCGAGCACGGTGGGCTCGGGTGACTCGCCCCCCTGGAATGAGTTGGAGTCCTCAGGCGCGAATTCGAATGAATGGTCCGGTGCCATGCCAGAAGCATCGTCCATCCAGGGCCGGCTCTTGAACGAATACTGCCGCTTCCGGGGGCCCGCGTGATGCCGGTGAAGTCTGCCGCCCGACCGGCCGAGAACCGTGGGGTACGCGGGGGTTCACGCAGGGCCGGCCGCACGGCCGCCCGGGGGACCGCGCTCACCGGAGACCTGCCATGGATGCGAAGCAGCCCCTCATGTGCGTGGTGCGAGTACTCACGCACGTCATCGATGCCGCAGACCCGCACTCGCGAGGGCGCTCGCTCCGCATCGCGCGTTACGCCGTGCGAGTGGCGCGTGAGATGGGAACGCCCGAGAGCGGACACGCCGATCTCGAGCTGGGTGCGATGCTGCACGATCTGGGCCGTTACGCGATCCTCAACGACGTCGTGCAGACGCCGCGCCCGCTCGACGCGGGCGAGCGCGCGATGGTGCAGACGCACCCGACGATCGGCTGGGAGATGCTGCGCGAGATCCCGGGCCTGGACGGCGTGGCTGAGATCGTCTACACGCACCACGAGCGCCCCGACGGAAAGGGCTATCCCCGCCAGCTCCAACCCGCGCACATCCCGATCGGCGCCCGCATCATCATGGTGTGCGCGGCCTACGACGCCATGATCGAGGAACGCCCCTACCGCCATGGATTGCCGCCCGTCGCCGCATGCGACGAGCTGCGCCGCCACTCCGGCACGCAGTTCTTCACCGAGGTGGTGGACGCGTTCCTGCGCCTGCACGACACGGGCCGGCTGTGGGACGGATTCACGCGCGAGGAGATGGACCTCTACGTGCGGCGCTTTGATGCGCCGCGC
>JANNKI010000652.1:0-1658 GCA_031396225.1 bacterium
CCTCGCCGAAGCGGGGGACTTCCTGCTGGCGCGGGCCGAGGGCGCCGTGGACGACTCCCATCTGCTGGGAGAGGTGGGGGAGGTGTTCCTGGGTGGCCTGCCCGGTCGCACCGGCCCCGAAGACGTGACGCTGTTCAAGTCGCTCGGGATCGCGGTGGAGGACTTGGCCTCGGCTTACGCGCTGCTGCGGCGCGCCCGCGAGACGGGAGCGGGGCAGTGGCTCGAGTGGGGCGGGCCGGTCGCACCGTGAAGGGATGGCGCGGGGCGCCGTTGGGCCTCGCTCACGCGCTGGCGCTAGACTGGCGCGGACCGGGTAGCCCACCCGATGAGGAGACGCCCGCGCATGACTCGCATTCCGGCCGACGACCCGACCACGCGACTCTTCCTGCGCCACACGCTCGCCACGCTCGCCTACCGCGCCGGCAAGACCGTGCGCGGCGCGCCCGAGGCATTCGGCGACTACCGCGCGAGCGAGAACTCCCCGCGCGTGGTGGACATCGTCGCCCACATGGGCGACCTCATGGACTGGGCCCTCACCATGCTGCAGGGCTCGCCTCGCTGGAACAACTCCACTCCATTGGCCTGGTGCGACGAGGTGAGCCGCTTCTTCGCCTCGCTCGGCGCCCTCGACCGCTATCTCGCGGAGGGTTCGCCGATCGCGTGGGAGCCCGGCAGCGTGTTCCAGGGGGGGCTGGCCGATGCGCTCACTCACACCGGTCAGCTCGCGATGCTGCGCCGGCTCTCGGGCTTCAAGATGAAGGGTGAGAGTTACGCCCGAGCCGACATCGAAGTGGGGCGCGTGGGGATCGATCAGGTGCCGGCCGACCCGCGCAACGAATTCGATTGAGCGAGCCTTTCGGCATGGGGCGCGGCATGGCCATTCGCCTGGCCCTGATGGGCGGGCTGGCCGTCGCGCTGGTGTGGCGCGCGGGCTGCGCCGGATCACCGGGCGGTGCGCTCCTCGCCGAGCGTGGCACGGCCGGGGTCTCGTCGGGTATCGCTCCCGACGAGCAAGAGGTCACCGCCAGCCAGACCGCGCCGTGGTCGGGCGGCTCGCTCGCCGCAGTCGAGGGCACGCTGCTCGATGCGAGCGGTCGCGTCCGCCGGCTCGCGGAGTTCCGCGGCGCGCCTTGGGTGGCGAGTGCGATCTACACGCGCTGTGGCACGGTGTGTCCGCGCGTCGTGGATGAACTGCGCATGCTCGAGCGCGCGTGGGCGGCCGACACCACCTGGCGCATCGTGCTCTTCTCGCTGGACCCCGCGCACGACCGCCCCGAGGTGTTGCGCACTTTTGCGGCCGAGCGGGGGCTCGCAACGCCTCGCTGGACGCTCCTCGTTCCAGACTCCGCGGCGCTCTTGCCTCTTGCCGACGCGCTCGGCCTGATCGCTCGGCCGGACCAGGCGGGCGGCATCGCCCACACCGCCGTGTTCGCCTACGTGGACGCGGGTGGCGGCATCCGCGACCGGCGCGTGGGCCTGCGGCTCCCCAAGGGCGGGCTCGCGCAGGCCTGGCGGCGATTGCTCGCAAGTGTCAACGGCGGGAGCGGCCCCGTGGGCAGATGAGCGCTCCGCCCTTCGATCCTGCTCTGCTTGAGCGCGAAACGGAGGGTTGATCGAGGCGCCAGACGTGCCCCGAGAACGGCGCTTCCGAAGGGTTG
>JANNKI010000656.1:0-6494 GCA_031396225.1 bacterium
ACCGACACCGAGATCGACGCGGCCGGCCGCTACGTGCTGCCGGGCTTCATCGACCCGCACGTGCACATGGAGCTGCCGTTCATGGGCACGGTGAGCGCCGACGACTTCGAGACGGGCACGGCGTCGGGCATCGCGGGCGGCACCACCAGCATCATCGACTTCTGCATCCCGGCGCCCGGCACGTCGCTTCTGGACGGGCTCGAGATGTGGCGCGCGCGCGCGGCCAAGGCCGCCGCCGATTACACGTTCCACATGGCCATCACCGGCTGGGGCGAGCGCACGGCCGACGAGATGCGCGCCGTGGTGCGCGATCACGGCATCACCAGCTTCAAGGTGTTCATGGCCTACAAGGGCGCGATCATGGTGGACGACCACGCGCTCTACCAGGTCATGAAGGTGGCGGCCGAGACCGGCGCCGTGGTCACCGTGCACGCCGAGAACGGCGACGTCGTGTGGAATCTGCAGCGGGAGTTGGTGGCCAAGGGCCTGACCGGGCCCGAGTACCACCCGGTGTCGCGCCCGAGTGCGATCGAGGGCGAGGCCACCGGGCGGGCGCTCACCATGGCGCGGCTGCACGGTGCCACCGCGTACATCGTGCACATGACGTGCAAGGAGTCGGTGCACGCGCTCGAGCGGGCGAAGCTCGCGGGGCAGCGGTGCTACGGCGAGACCTGTCCGCAGTACCTGTTGCTCGATGACCGCGTGTTCGATGCGCCGGACTTCGGCGGTTCGGCTTACGTGATGAGCCCGCCCATTCGGCCGCTCCACCTGGGCCACCACGACGCGCTGTGGTCGGGGCTCTCGAACGGCATGCTCGATTCCATCGGCACCGACCACTGCCCGTTCACGCATGAACAGAAGAAGGTGGGAATGGGCGATTTCACGAAGATCCCGAACGGTGCGGCGGGCATCGAGGACCGGCTCGTGCTCCTCTACACGCACGGTGTGGTGGGCGGGCACTTCTCGCTCGAGCGACTGGTCGAGCTGGGCTCGAACGCGCCCGCGCGCATCTTCGGGCTCGAGAAGAAGGGCGCCGTGGCGGTGGGCATGGACGCCGACCTGGTGATCTTCGACGCCGGAGCGAAGTCGGTGCGCAGCGCCAGGACGCACTTCAGCAAGGCCGACCGCAGCATCTTCGAGGGCTTCGAGGTGCGTGGCCGGGTCGAGAAGACCATCGTCGGCGGGCGCGTCGCATTCGACAACGGCAAGCTCATGGCGGAACGCGGCACGGGCCGTTTCATCGCGCGGCGGCCCACGCACTTTGCGCACCGTCCCGAGGTCCGGTCATGAGCGCCACGCCCGACGTGAAGTTGCTTCCCGGCGGCCGGCTCGAGTCGAACCTCGCCGACCTGAAACCGCTCTACAGCGACGGCGAGGCCATCGCCGAGGCCAACCGCTGTCTCTACTGCCACGACGCGCCATGCGTGACGGCCTGCCCCACGGGCATCGACATCCCCACGTTCATCCGCAAGATCGGCGCCGAGAACGTGCGGGGATCCGCACGAACGATCCTGTCCGCCAACCTGCTCGGCTATTCGTGCGCGCGCGTCTGCCCCGTCGAGGTGCTGTGCGCCGGCGCCTGCGTGTACAACGCCTGGCAGCGCACGCCCATCGCCATCGGCCGGCTGCAGCGCTACGCCACGGAGACGCTGGTCGCATCGGGCGGCGCCGCGAAGCTCCTGCCGAAAGCTCCCGCGAACGGCAAGCGCGTGGCCTGCGTGGGCGCGGGTCCGGCGTCGCTGGCGTGCGCGGGCTACCTGGCGCTCGAGGGCTGCAGCGTGACGCTGTACGAGAAGCGCGGCGTGGCCGGCGGCTTGAACGTGACCGGCGTGGCGCCCTACAAGATGCACGCCGAGGCGGGAGCGGCCGAGGTGGAGTTCATCCGTTCGCTGGGCGTGAAGATCGAGACCGGCGTGGAGGTTGGGACGGACCTGATGCCCGCGCGGCTCCTCCAGGACCACGACGCCGTGTTCCTCGGCTGCGGACTCGGCGCCGATTCGCCGCTCGACATCCCGGGCGCGCAAGGCGACGGCGTGGTCGGGGCCGTGGGGTGGATTGAGCGCATGAAGCTGGAGCCCGGCTTCAGGCTCGCCGGTGTGGAGCATGCCGTGGTGATCGGCGGCGGCAACACCGCGATCGACGCCGCGCGTGAGCTGGCGCGGCTCGGCGTCCGCGATGTGGCAATGCTCTACCGGCGAACCGAGGCCGACATGAGCGGATACGCGCACGAGCTGGAACACGCGCGCAGCGAAGGCGTGCGCCTGGTCGAACGCGCCACGCCCGCGGCGTTCGTACGCGACGGCGGTGCGCTCAAGGGCGTGCGTCTCGCCGACAGCCGCGAGTTCCCGTGCGAACTGGCGGTGCTGGCGATCGGCCAGGGTTCGTTGGGTTCGTTGGCGCGTTCGTTTCCTGGAGCCACGACCGACGGCAAGGGACGTGTCGAGGTCGAGGCGAGCACGGGCCGCACCGCGAACCCCAAGCTGTGGGTGGGGGGAGACGCCGCCGGCGGCGAGTTGGTGGTGACGGCGGTCCAGGACGGCAAGCGCGCGGCGAGGAGCATCGCGAAGGCGCTGGGTCTGGCCGAGCGAAGCGATGCGCCGTTGCGGGCGGGGCACGCCTGAACCATGCCGTCGGCACCCGGGAGGACTTCATGATCGTGACCACAGGCAACGACATCGCGGGAAAGACGGTGCACGGCTACCTCGGCGTGGTGCGCGGAATCGTGGTGCGCGCCACCTCGATCGGGCAGGGCTTCACCGGCGGCATCAAGCAGCTCTTCGGGGGGAACATCTCCGAGTATGCGGACGTCTGTGAGCGTGCCCGGCAGGAAGCGTACGAACTCATGGTGGCGCATGCGCGGGAACTGGGCGCCGACGGCATCCTGGCCATGCGCTACGACGCCACCGAGTTCGTCGAGGGCGCCACGGAGGTGCTGGCTTACGGCACTGCGGTGAAGCTCTCCTGATCCTTCCGCCCCGCCCCGTGTTCCGCCTTACTTCCCGCGCTCCGGCCGTGGCACCATGCCGGTTCCCTCGAGCCCAAGGAGGCCGTGCCGTGCGTCTCGTTGCCGCGTTCGCGTCGTCCGTCCTGCTGCTTCTAGCCGCCACCGCCGCCACCGCCGTGCACGCCGCGGCCATCCCCGGTCCGAGCGCGTTCCTCAAGCTCGACATCGGCGCCGACCGGGTGCTGGCCGACTACCGGCAGATCCGCGGCTACTTCGCCGAGCTGGACCGCCGCTCACCGCGCGTCCGGATGGAGAACCTCGGCAGGACGACGCTCGGCGAGGACCTGGTCATGGCGGTCATCTCGTCGGACGCGAACATGTCGAACCTGCCGAGGCTCAAGGAGATTGCGCGCAAGCTCGCGGACCCGCGCGGCCTGAGCGATGGCGAACTCACCGCGCTCGTGAGCGAGGGGCGCACGTTCCTGCTGATCACCTGCAACATTCACTCGACCGAGATCGGCGCCTCGCAGATGGCCATGGAGTGGGCGCACGCATTGGCCACGGCCGAGGATGCCGAGACGCTGCGCCGACTCGACCAGGTGGTGCTGCTGCTCGTCCCGTCGCTCAATCCCGACGGCCAGATCATGGAGACCGAGTGGTACCGCAAGTGGCTCGGCACGCGCCACGAGGGCGGGCGCATGCCGTGGCTCTATCACCACTACGTAGGCCACGACAACAATCGCGATTGGTTCATGCTCACGCAGAGGGAGTCGCAGGCCATGTCGCGGGCCGTCTACCATGAGTGGTTCCCGCAAATCTGGCTGGACGAGCACCAGATGGGCTCCACCGGGCCGCGCATCTTCATGCCGCCTTACGCCGAGCCGGTGGATGCGGACATCCATCCGCTGATCTGGCGCGAGGTGAACCTGATGGGCAGCCAGATGGCGCTGCGCCTGGAGCAGGCGGCCAAGTCGGGGGTCATCTACGGCTACTCGTTCGACGCCTACTGGCCGGGCGGCACCAAGAACACTGCCTGGTACAAGAACATCTCCGGGCTCCTGACCGAGGTGGCGTCTGTGCAGATCGCCTCGCCGCTCTACGTGGAGCCCACGGAACTGTCGGGAGGCCGGAAGGGGCTCGTCGAATACGGCCCGCAGACCAACTTCCCGAACCCCTGGCCCGGTGGCTGGTGGCGGTTGCGCGACATCATGGACTACGAACGCATCGCCTCCGACGCCATCCTCGAGAGCTGCGCGCAGCATCGAGCGGACGTGCTGCGCGACATGGCGACTCGTGCGCGCGCGGCCATCGCGAGCGCCGGGCCGGGCGAGGCGTTCCGCATTCCGCGGGCGCAGCGGGACTGGCCGAGCGCGCTCCGGCTGGCTGCGCTGCTGGCCGAGCACAACGTGGAACTGCACGCCGACGGGTCAGGCGACGTGTGGGTGCCACTGGCGCAGCCCTATGGCACGTTCGTGCGCGAGATGCTCACGACCCAGCGCTACAACGAGGTGAAGCTCGTCGCGGGCACGGACATCGTGCGCCCCTACGACGTGGCGGCCTGGTCGTTGCCACTCATGATGGGCGTGACCGTGGAGAAGCTCGCCATGCCCGCCGGCACGCCGCGCTTCACGCCGCCCAGCGCGGGCGGCAGGGCTCCCGGCGGAACCGTGGCGCTGGCGCCCGGGCCCGAGTCGGTGCGCGCGCTGAACGCGGCGTTGAAGAGCGGCGGCAAGGTGTCGCGCGTGCCGGCTTCGGCCGGCTCGCCCTGGCCCGCGGGCACCGCGATCCTCGATGCCACCGCCGCCGCCGCGGCTGCAAAAGTGCTGCCCGCGGGCGTGATACTGGCGCCCGTGTCGTCCGCGCCCGCCAATCGCGTGCAGCTCACGGCGCCGCGCGTGGGGCTCTACAAGCCGTGGGCCGCCTCCATGGACGAGGGCTGGACGCGGTTCGTGCTGGAGCAGTACGGGTTCAAGCTCGCCACGCTCGACAACGCCACGGTGAAGAAGGGCGGCCTGCGCGGGCGCTTCGACGCGATCGTGCTGCCGGACGTCTCCAAGGAAGTCATCGCCACGGGCAAGCCCAAACGGGACGAGGGCGCCATGACGTATTTCGTGGACCTGCCGCCCGACTACCGAGGCGGGCTCGAGAAGGAAGGCGCCAAAGCGCTCAAGGAGTTCGTCGAGGCCGGCGGCACGCTGGTGGCATTCTCGGCCGCGTGTGACTACGTGATCGAGCAGTTCAACGTGCCGGTCGTGAACACGCTCGCCCGGGCGAAGCCCGAGGAGTTCGGCTGCCCGGGCTCGCTCCTGCGCGTGTCCGTGCGGCAGGGGCATGCGCTCACGGCGGGATTGCCGGAGGAGATGGCGCTGTTCGTGGACAAGCCGATCGCGTTCCAGACCACGCCGCCCGGGCGCGAGCTCGACCGCTGGGTGCTGGCCACCTATCCCGACGCGGCGCCCGACGTGCTGCTCTCGGGCTGGATCAAGGGCGAGGACAAGCTCACGGGCAGGGCGGCGGCGGTGGCCACCAGCTTCGGCAAGGGCCGCATCGTCCTGCTCGGCTTTCGCCCGCAGCACCGCGCGCAGACCAACGCCACGTTCCCGTTCCTGTTCAACGCGCTCTACAGCTCGGTGGAGAAGAACTGACCTACGACGCCGCCGGCGGCCGCAGGCCGCCGACCTCCAACGTCATCGCGAGCCCCACGACCAGCGCCACGTACCAGAGACCCATGGCGAGGCGCTGGGCGCGCGGCACCTGGTCGTAACCGGGCACGGGGTTTCGGGTGCGCTGCCACAGCGTGACGAGCCCCACCAGCATCACGATGATCAGGATCGGGGATCGCGTGAGCACCGTGACCGCGAGCCCGAACAGGTAGCCCACGATCCAGAACGGACGGGTGAACACGCCAGCGATCCTGCCGCCGTCGAGCGGTGAGACCGGGATGAGGTTGAAGAGGTTCAGGAACACGCCGGCGTGCCCGATGGCGACCAACAGCGGGCTCGCGAGGATCGCACCCACCGCGAGCGTGAGCCACGCGGCGATCGAACCGGCGAGCGGCCCGCCGAGCGCCACCTTCGCCTCGACGTAGGCGTCGCGCGGCCGGCCACGCATGGCGATGAACGCGCCCACGAACGGGATGAACACCGGCGCGCCGGCCGGGATGCCCTCGCGGCGCAGCACCACCGCGTGGCCCGCCTCGTGCACGAGGATCAGCAACACGAACCCGGCGGCGAACGGCCAGCCCCACTGGGTGGCGTACACCGCGATGCTCAACAGCATCGTGGCGAGCGTCTTCAGCTTGAACACGCCGGCGAGCAGCGTCAGGAGCTTGAACTTGCCGAACAGGAACAGCGCGCCGGCGGCCAGTGCGCCGAGGGCGGTGTTGCGGCCGCGGTGCGAAGGATGAGCGCCGGGGGCTGCCTGACGCGCCGACCCGGACGCACGCTTCTCCGCCGGGGCGGCATCCTCCGGATGCATCAAGCCCGCCAGCACCGCCTGCAGGTTCTCCCGGTGCTTCCGCTCATCGAGCGGCGGGGGAGTGCTCACGGGC
>JANNKI010000038.1:0-2370 GCA_031396225.1 bacterium
GGCCGGCAGGCCCCGGAGCGGAAGGAGGGGGAGCTCGCGCTCCAGCGCGCGTATCAGCTGCTGCCGGGCCTCGGGGACCCGGTGCCCATCCGGATCGGGGCGGACTCGCCGTTCGCCGACCGGAGATTGGCGGACATCGAGTTGCGCGGCCGCACCGGCGCCACGGTCATCGCGATCTCGCGCGGCAAGGAGGTCGTACTGGTCCCCGACGGGCACGTCGTCCTCAGGGCCGGGGATGTGATCGCGCTCGCCGGCACTCGCGCCGCCATCGACGCCGCCAGGACATTCCTCGCCCACGGCGGCGTGGCCTCCCCGGACGACCCCGAGCCCGCTTCCTGACCTTCGCCGCGCCGGAAGGTCATCGAAATGCAAGGACTCGGTGGAAGCTGGCCCCGGGGGCACCCCTGACGGTTGTGAGCGCGCATCCAATGCAGTAGCTTGGCGTCGGACTCTCACCCATGCGTAAGGGTATGGTGATGAACCAAAAGAACGGCAACGGCTCGCACTATCTTCGCGTCGGCGACCTGGCTCGCCAGACGGGCAAGACCGTACGTGCCATCCACCTCTACGAGGAACTCGGACTGCTCGAGCCGGCCACGCGCTCGAGCGGCGGATTCCGACTGTACCAACCGGCGGCAATCGAGCGCGTGCGCTGGATCGACCTCCTGAGCGGCCTGGGCATCTCGCTCCACGAGACGCGGGACGTCCTGGACCGCTGGTGGAAGTCGGACCACGGCCCCGAGGCCATGGAAGAGCTGCGCACGCTGTTCACCGCCAAGCTCGAGGCGACACGCGAGAACATCCGCCGCCAGCAACAACTCGAGCAGGAACTGATCGAGGGCCTCGAGTACCTGGAGACCTGCCGCGTGTGCGGCGAGCCGGGTGCGGTGGAGTGCTGCGTGCACTGCACGCAGGATCACGGTCTGGAACGCGAGCCGGCACTGCTCGCGGGATTCAAGGGCGCCCGCGATGGCGCCCGCCGGGCCGCGCGCCCGGTGCTGGTGAACGTGGAAGAGCACACCGAACGTCAGCAATGAGGCGCTTCCGGGAACCGGACGCGATGCAAGCACCCGAAAGGAGCCCCGCACGATGATCTCGCTCACGCCGATGGCGGCGGACAAGGTGAAGGAACTGCTCACGGGCCGAGGCACGCCGCAGATCGGGCTGCGCGTCGGCGTGCGTGGCGGTGGTTGTTCGGGCAACTCGTATTTCATGGAGTTCTGCGAGGCGGGGGCGGTCGGTGACGAGGTCGTGGAGTCGAACGGCGTCAAGCTGGTGGTGGACCTCAAGAGCATGGTGCTCCTGGGCGGCACCGAGATCGATTACGTGGAAGGCCTGATGGGGGCCGGATTCAAGTTCAACAATCCGAACGTGAAGCACGCCTGCGCCTGCGGCGAGAGCTTCTCGTCCTGATCTCCAAGACGACCCGCGCGCCGCGCCGACCCGAACGGGATCGGCCCCGAGCGCTCGCAAACGCCGGCCAAGCCGGATGGAAACTCAACTCATGACTGTCGCTGACCTGATCGTGAAGGACCTCCACGTGAGCGTGGAAGGCAAGGAGATCCTCAAAGGCCTCTCCCTCGAAGTGAGCAAGGGGGAGGTGCACGCGCTCATGGGTCCGAACGGCTCAGGCAAGAGCACGTTCGCCAACGCGCTCATGGGGCACCCCAAGTACGAGGTGACCTCGGGCGACATCCTGTTCAAGGGCGAGTCGGTGCTGGAGAAGAAGACCGACGAGCGCGCGCGCCTGGGCCTGTTCATGGCGTTCCAGTACCCGGTGGCCATACCCGGGCTCACGTTCGGCTCGTTCCTGCGTGCGGCTTTGAACGCCCGCCTGGCGCCCGCCGACCCGGACGCGAACGGCAGGATGCCCACCAAGCGCGGCATGCCACCGAAGGAGTTCCGCGAGTTGCTGCGCAAGCAGATGAAGACGCTCAAGGTGGACGACTCGTTCGCCACCCGCTACCTGAACGACGGTTTCTCGGGCGGCGAGAAGAAGCGTGCGGAGATCCTCCAGATGGCCGTCCTGAAGCCCGAGATCGCCATCATGGACGAGACCGACTCCGGCCTCGACATCGACGCCCTGAAGATCGTGTCGGCGGGCGTCAACGCGCTCACCGGCCCGGACCTGGGAGTGCTCGTGATCACGCACTACAACCGCATCCTCAACTACATCACCCCGAGCCGGGTGCACGTCATGATCGACGGACGAATCGTGACGAGCGGTGGACCTGAACTCGCGCTCGAACTTGAATCGCGCGGCTATGACTGGGTGCGCGAGGAAGTGAGCAGCCGATGAGCACCGAACCCAAGATGGATACGCGTGACAGCTATACCGAGAAGTACGGCTTCCACGACACCGAGCAGCAC
>JANNKI010000052.1:0-5665 GCA_031396225.1 bacterium
CGCGTGGCCTCGGTGGCGTCCCGGGTGCCCGCGAGCGTGCCGGCGACCTCGCGCAGCGACACCAACTGCACGTGGGTCTCGATCAGGCGGCGGTGGCTCTGCTCCAGGTCGTCCACGAGCTGGCCCAGTACCTGGACCAGCGCCTCGGGATCCTCGAGCGCGCCCACGGCGGGAGTCCCAGTGCCCTGGGACAACCCGCGCACCTCTTCCACCCGGCGCCAGAGAGCGCGCAGGGTATCCCGGCTCGATTCGGCCATGGGGCCTTATCGCGCGTGCGCCGGAGGGGACCGGCACCGCGGTCTGCTGGAGACCACCGGAACCGCACCGCCGTGAGGGCGGGTGGGCGATGCGGTTCTGTTCCAACTGCTAACGGCGCCTCCGGCGCCGCCGTGTTGTCCGTGAGGACGGCGCCGGAGGCGCCGAGTGTTCCTACGCCTGATCCACGAACTCGCGGATCGTCTGGGCCACGTAGCGGATCTGTTCCTCCGAGAGCTCGGGGTAGATGGGCAGAGCGATCGTCTCGAGCGCGGCGGCTTCCGAGTGCGGCATGTCGCCGACCTTGTAGCCAAGGTGCGCGAAGCACTTCTGCAGGTGCAGCGGCACCGGGTAGTAGACCTCGCAGCCGATGTTGCGCTCGCCCAGGAGTTTCTTGAGCTCGTCGCGCTTCGGCACGCGGATCACGTACTGGTTGTAGATGTGGCGCGTGCGCGCATCGTGATACGGCCGGCCCACGCGCGAGCCCTCGAAAAGGGCGTTATAGAGCGCGGCATTCTTCGCGCGCTTCTCGCTCCAGCGGTCCAGGTGTTTGAGCTTCACGCGCAGGAGTGCGGCCTGCAGCGCGTCCAGCCGCGAGTTGGTACCGACGAGTGCGTGGTGATACTTGGGCCGCGCGCCGTGATTGCACAGCAGCCGCGCCTTGTCGGCCAGCTCGGCGCTCCCGGTCACGATCATGCCGCCATCGCCCGCCGCGCCCAGGTTCTTGGACGGGAAGAACGAGAACGTGCCGAAGTCGCACATGGAGCCCGAACGCTGCCCCTCCCACTCCGAGCCGATGGACTGGGCGGCGTCCTCGATCAGGTAGAGCTGGTGTTTGTCGCAGGTCGCCTTGAGCGCCGGCAGGTCGCAGCACTGGCCGAACAGCGACACGGCCACCACCGCCTTCGTGCGCGGCGTGATCGCGGCCTCGAGCCGGTGCGGGTCGAGATTGTAGGTCCGCGGATCCACGTCCACGAACACCGGAGTGGCGCCGTTGTTGGCGACGGTGCCGGCGGTGGCGAAGAACGAGTAGGCGGGCGAGATGACCTCGTCGCCGGGGCCGATGCCGAGCGTCCACATGGCGATCAGCAGCGCGTCCGTGCCCGAGGCACACGCCACGGCGTGCGGGGTGCGCGAGTAGCGCGCGATCTCCTCTTCGAGCCCGGTGATCTCGGGCCCGCCGATGAAGTGACAGCTCTCCATGACGCGGCGGACGGCATCGTCCACCTCGGCCCGGATGGTGTCGTACTGGGCGCGCAGGTCCAAGAGCGGCACCTTCATCGTCGTGTTCGTGGCCATCGTTAACTCGCTTCTCCGGAGGGGTCCGGGTTGGGAGGCGGCGTGGATCAGGCGTCCACCCAGCCCTGGTTCTCGAGCAGTTGTTCCACGGGCACGTCCCGCCACGGCTTCGCGGGCTTGCCCACCACGATCGTTCGGGCGGGAACGTCCTTGGTCACGGTAGAGCCGGCGGCCACGAGCCCATCCTCGTGGATGGTCACGCCCGGCAGAATCACGCTGCCGGCGCCGATGCGACCGCCCTTCTTAACGGTGACGCCCTTGAAGTGCTTGAAGCGCTCCTGCGTGCGGCCCACGAAGTTGTCGTTGGACGTCACCACGCCCGGCGCCACGAACACGCGGTCCTCGAGCGTGGAGTAAGCGCACAGGTAGCATTCGCTCTCGAGCTTGCAGTAGCGCCCGACGCTGCAGAAGTTCTCGATCGTCACGCCGCGGCCCACGATCGTGCCGCGGCCCACCGTGACGTTCTCGCGCACGGTGCACAGGTCCGCCATCAGCACCTTGCCGTCGATGACGGCGCCGCGGTAAAGCACCACGCCCGTGCCGACGATGCTCACGTCGCCCACGGTGAGCGGCGGTAGTTCCTGCTCCTTGGTGGTCGCCGAGTTCGCGGCTCGCATGGGCAGCTTGCCGAGCGAGGCGTGGTCGTCGATGCGCACCTGGGCGCCCACGACCGTGTCGGCATGGAGGACCACGTGATTCCCGAGCCGGCAGCCCTCCCCCAGCACGACGTTCGCCCCTACGACGCAGCACTCGCCGAACGTGGTGCCGGCTCCGACCCTGGCACTCGGGTGGATGACGCTGGTCATGCGACCTCCAGCGGCAGCGGCGCGATCGGTACCGGCTGGCCGCCGGAGTTGAGCGAGCGCTGCGCGGCGTCCAGCACCTTGACCACGCGCAATCCGCCGACGCCGTCGGTGAGCGGGCGCTTGCGGTCGCGCACGCACTCCACGAAGTGCAGGCACTCGAGCCGGAGTGGCTCTTGCAGCGAGATCTTCGGGATCAGGATGTCGCCACTGCGCACGGTGAGCGCGTCGCCATACGACACGACCTGTCCCATGCGCTCGACCGCCTTGTCGTAGATCCGGATCTTCTCGCTCGCTTCCATGTCGTCGAACACCACCATCTTCTGGCTGCCGACCACGGTGAACTTGCGGAGCTTGTGCGGATCGAGCCACGACACGTGCACGTGCGCCGTCTGCCCACCCGGAAAGCGCAGGTCCACGAACACCACGTCTTCGACGCCTGGCTGTAGAAATGCCGCGCCGCGTGCCGCCACGTCCACCGGCTCCTGGTCCATCAGGTGCAGGATCACCGACAGGTCGTGCGGGGCGAAGCTCCACAGTGCATTCTCGTCCGTGCGCACCTTGCCGAGGTTCACGCGCTGGCAATAGATGTAGAGCAGGTCGCCGATCGCCTTCTCGGTGACCATCTTCTTCAGGTACTGCACCCCCGGGTGGTAGAGCAGCAGGTGCCCGACCATGAGCACGCGGTCCTTCGAGCGGGCCAGCCGGCACAACTCCTCGGCGTGCGCCACCTCGAGCGTGAGCGGCTTCTCCACGAACACGTCCTTGCCCGCCTCGAGGAGCGCCCTGGCCAACGTTTTGTGGATCATCGCGGATGCGGCCACGACGACGCCCTGCACCTGGGGGTCGCGCGCCACGTCGGCCACATCGCCGACGGCGCGCACGCCGGGGTACTGGGCGGCGGTCTTCGCGAGCCGCTTGGCATCGGCGTCACACACGCTGACGAGGCGCGTTCCGGGCAGGTTCGCGAAGTTGCGAACCAGGTTCGCGCCCCAGTCACCCGTGCCGACGACGGCGATGCCGATGCGATCCGACAAGGAGTCCTCCGGGATTCAGGGGGTGCGGGCGGGCATGCGGGATGGAGTCGAGCGAAGCAGGTTAGCCAGCCGCCGCCGCGTGGTCAACGCGGAGCGGGCCGGGCGCGAGACGGCGTTCCGGCAGGCCCGCGGGCGGATGCCTCGCCGGGGCGGCCCCACCGGGGCGCACGCCTCAGGCCGCGAGACGTTCGATCCCCTCCACGCGATTCCGACCGTTCTTCTTCGCCAGGTAGAGCGCGCGGTCCGAGGCCTCGATCAAGCCGGTCACGGAGTCGCTGTCATCGGGATAGTTTGCGATGCCGGTGCTCACGGTGATCGCGCCACGTTCGGCGAGCGGGAACTGATGCTCCGCGACGGCCGAGCGCAGGCGCTCGCCCACCGACGCCGCGCCGATGCGGTCGGTCTGCGGCAGGATCACGGTGAACTCGTCGCCGCCGTACTTGGCCACCAGGTCCCACGAACGCACCTGGCTCGCGAACAGCCCCGCGATCTCACGCAACAGGTAACTGCCGCGCAGGTGCCCGTTCCGGTCGTTGTAGTTCTTCAAGTTGTCCACGTCCACCATCAGGATCGAGAGCGGCTGGCGGAATCGCGTGGCACGCTTGACCTCGCGGCGGAGCGCCGACTTCAAGTAGCGGAAGTTGAATACCTGAGTGAGGTCGTCCGTCACCGCGAGGCGTTCGAGATTCTCGGCGAGCCGCACGTTGTCCATGGCCACGCCCGCCCACGCCGTGAGCAGCGCGAGGTGCCGCGCGTCACGGCCGGTGAAGCGCGCCGAGCCTTCGTTGCGGTGCACGGCGAGGAACCCGCCCTTCTGGTCCTGCATGCGCAGTGGCAGGTAGAGCGCGGGGCCCGGGCTCAGTCCGGGGCACGCGGCCGTGGGCGACACGCCCGAGCGGCCGAGGTCCGTGAGCGCGCGCGGTTGATTGGCGCGCAGCACCGACATCTCGAACGGCGCCGGCGTATAAGGAGTCGCAAGCGGGTCCGGCATGGGTTCGCCGCGTCGCAACACGCTGCGCTCGAGGTGGCGTGCGCCGCCCACCACGAGCACGGCGCCGTCCGCCGTGGTCAAGTCGAGCGCCAGTGTCAGGGTCGAGCGCAGCACGTCGGGCCGCGACCGGCCGGTCGGGCGTCCCGCGAGTTCCACGAGCGAGGCCAGTAGTCCTTCACGTCCAGGCATGGTTCCGTCCGTTGGAGTTGGGTGAAAACCCACGGAGGCAACGCAACGGCCGTGCCACGCTCAGGCGCGCGGGCCCCTCCCGCCCCGGGAGGCCGACCAGCGCAGCCACTGCACCACGCTGCGTGCCGCGAACACGACGAGCCCCCCGATCAACAGCACGCTCCCGAGGAGTCTCTGCGGCGGGGTTAACGGCAAGTCATCGCGAACCTTGAGCCACACGCTCAACGCCCAGGCGAGCGTCGCGGTGAGCGCCGTGCCGGTGACCAACATCGTCAGCCGCCAGGCGCCCGCCTCGGCCGAGAGGCGCTTCTCGGCGGCGCGTGCCTGCGCTGAATCGCCCGTGAGAGCCCGTGCGATTCGCACGACTCCGTCCGGCTCGGTGGCTTTTTGGCCAATCGCCGGCCCGCGGTCGGCCACCCACAGCCGCGACGCGCCGAAGAGGAACGAGCGCGACACCACCACCCGGAAACCTGTCGCGGCGAGGTCCGCCTCGAACTCCGGACCCGAGCCGAACTCGAAGATGCTCTCGCTCAGGTAGCGGTAAGCCGAGGGGTCGCTCGAGAGCCGGCCGGCGAACGGAATCGCGTGGCGGATCCACCAGCGCGTGAACGGTGCCAACGGGCCCGGCGCGGGCGCAGCGGCCTCGAGCACCACAAGGCGTCCGCCGGGAACCAGCACGCGTGCGATCTCGCCAAGCGCGTCTCGGCGCGGGCGGAGATTGCGTATGCCGAACGCGACCGTGACCGCGTCGAGCACGCCCGCGCGCAGCGGCAGGTGGAATCCATCCGCGCACGCGAGTCGCGGAGCCCAGCCGCCGCCGCCATGGTCGCGGCCCATTAGTAACATCGCGAGGCTCACGTCCACGCCGAGCAGCGTGCGACCCGGCCGGCGCAGCCCCGCCAGCGACACGCCGCTGCCCGTGCACAGGTCCAGGACGTGTCGCGCCGATTCGGGCACGCATCGCCACATGGCCTCGCGCCAGGCCATGTCCTGCCCCAGGGTCATCACCCGGTTCAACAGGTCATAGCGCCCGGAGACGTCGTCGAACATGGACGCCATCTCGCGCGATGCGTTGGGTTTGAAGCGCTCGC
>JANNKI010000112.1:0-9685 GCA_031396225.1 bacterium
GGCAAGATCGGGGATGTAGTGCGCAAGATCCCGCGCCGCTGGGCCGCCACGGTCATCGTCGTGGACGACTGCTCCGGCGACGACACGGCCGGCGAGGCGCGCGCGGCGGGCGCCGAGGTCGTGATCCGCCACGAGCGGAACCAGGGCGTGGGAGCGGGCATCCGCACCGGGCTCCTCGAGGCCAAGCGCCGCGGCATCGAGTTCGCCGCCATCCTCTCGGGCGACGACCAGCACGAACCCGACGAGCTGCCGCGTATCCTGGTGCCGCTGTTCGCCGGCGAGGCCGACCTGGTGCAGGGCAGCCGCTGGCTCCCGGGTGGGGCCACGCCCGGCATCCCGCGCGAGCGTCGCTGGCTCACCCGGCTCTACCCGCTGCTGTTCCGGCTGGCGAGCGGATACCCCATCACCGACGGAACCAACGGCATGCGCGCCTTCCGTCTGGCGCTGCTCGACGATCCTCGCATCCAGCTCTCGCAGGACTGGCTCGACCGCTACGAGCTCGAGCCCTACCTGCTCTTCCAGGCCATCCGTGGCCAGTACCGCATTCGAGAAGCACCCGTGACTGTCCGCTATCATGGACGGGGCACCACGAAGATGCGGCTCCTCCAGGACGGCTGGCGCATCCTGCGCCCGCTCGTCTTCCTGCGTTTCGGCATGCGGCACTGAGGCTTCCCGGAGAACCCTCCCCATGATCCATCTCGAGAATGCGCGTGTGCTCGTGACCGGTGGCGCCGGTTTCGTGGGCAGCAACCTGGTCCGGCGCCTCATCCAGGAGGGCGCGCGCATCACCGTGCTCGACGACCTGTTCACCGGCAGGATCGAGAACCTGCCCAGGAAGGGCTACGAATTCGTGGAGGGCTCGGTGTGCGATTCCACCATCGTCGAGAAACTGGTGGGCGAGACCGAGGTCGTGTTCCACGCCGCGGCGCGCAACATCGTGGTATCCACGAAGAACCCCCGCGAGGACTTCGAGACGAACATCGGCGGCACGCTCAACGTGCTGCTGGCGGCACGCGCCACGAACGGGCGCGTGAAGCGCGTGCTGTACACCTCGTCCACGTCGGTCTACGGCAATCCGAAGTACCTGCCCATCAACGAGGACGACCACCTATCGCTGCTCACGCCGTACGCCGTCTCGAAGCTCGGCGGCGAGAACTACTGCATGGCGTTCTTCGAGAGCTACGGTGTGCCCACGACTGCCGTGCGCTACTCCAACGTGTACGGGCCCGGCCAGGCTCCCTCGAACCCCTACTGCGGCGTGGTCGCGAAGTTCATCGACTGCTTGTTCGAGGGCAAGCCGCCGGTCATCCACGGCGACGGCAACCAGACGCGCGACTTCACGTACGTGGACGACGCGGTCGAGGCCACGGTGATGGCGGCGCAGTCGGACCGTGCGACCGGCGAGGTGTTCAACGTGGGCACGGGCGTCGAGACGCGCGTGAACGAACTGGCGGCGGTCCTGGCGCGCATCATCGGGGTGAACGTAGCACCGCAGCACACGAACCGGCGCGACATCGACAACATCCGGCGGCGTGTGGTGAACATCGAGAAGACGCGGCGGACGTTGCGCTGGGTGCCCAACATGACGCTCGAGAGCGGGCTGGAACTCACCGTGGCCTGGCAGGGCGGGAAGCCGGCCGGGTTGGACGCGGGGTGAGCGCGGGTCGCACACCGCCCGGCGCGGTGGATCCAAGAGATCCCGCGGAGGTGCTGCGGAACTCGGCGTTCCATCAGCAGTTCATCGAGCACACGCTCGAGCAGCGCGATGACGCTAGCGGGCGCGCCGTCCTGGAAGCGGAATGGCGCTACATCCGCCAACTCCTCGGCGAGCGCGTGACCGCGCCCCTGGACGTGCTCGACCTGGCGTGCGGCTCGGGGCACCAGTCCCTGGCTTGGGCCGAGCGGGGATTCCGGGTGCACGGACTCGATCTCGACCACGCCCTTCTGGTCGCGGGGCGGGAACGTGTCCGGCGCGCGGCCGGCGAGCGGCTGAACGTCTGTTGGACCCATGGCCACGCCACCCGGCTGCCCTACCGCGAAGGTTCGTTCGATGTCGTCTTCAATAATTCCCTGCTGGAGCATGTCCCCGCCTGGCGGGAGGTGCTCGCCGAGACCGCTCGCGTCCTCCGTCCGGGCGGCGTGTTCGTGATGTACACGACCAACCGCGCGTGTCCCCTGCAGCAGGAGGTGAACCACTTCCCGTTCTATCCGTGGCTCCCCGACCCGGTGCAGCGCCGCGTGCTCGCCTGGATCATGAAGCACCGCCGGGACCTCGTGAACTTCACCGAATTCCCCGCGGTCAACTGGTTCACGTTCGGTGGGATGCGCAGGGCGTTTCGAGCGGTCGGCCTGGAGCCATACGACCGGCTCGACCTGCTCGCCCGCATGGGTACGCCGGGGCTGCGGGGGGGAGTGGCTCGATCCCTGGCCCGAAATGACACTCTCAAGTGGCCCTACTACTTGTACGCCATCTCGATGGCGCTCTATGGGGTTCGCCGGGCCGGACCGGCCGGCGGCAACGGCAGGCCCGCCTGACGCGCAGCCGCCCGACTCCCCGGGAGCCACGCGCCGACCGCCGGGCCACGCGGGACGGGGCTGTGGGGAGCGGGGCCGGGGCCCGGATCGCGAAGCTGGTCAGGCACCCCACCGACTAAAGCCCGAAAACGGACGTTGAATCCGGCGTCAGGTCGTTGCTAAGATGGAGCCGCGCAGCACCCGTCCACCCTCACTCCCACTGGAGACCCCGCCGACGAACCCTTGATAACTGGGTGTGCAGCACACGAGCTCCAACTCGGGTCGCCGACAGGCGACCGGGAAGCCCGGGCAACCGGGCGTGACTTCTAAGGAATTGACACCTTGGTTTCCCCCCAGTCGCTCGTACTCGATCACTCCCAGTTCCGTGCTGGACAGATGACGCGAGTGTCTTAAGAGAGCCCCGGGGCGATTTTCTGCCGCGTGGCTTTTTTGATGGGCGACGACAACTGAGAGTGGCAACGATGGAGCCCGACATTCTCGCGTCCGCTGGTGACACGGAGACCGTCCGTGGTACCTGGATCGGCGCGAACACAGTCCAGACCGAGGGTTCAGCGACGGTGGAAACCCCGTCCGATATCCCGACTCCGCGAGCCGGGCGGTTGCACGCGGTGACCGTGCACGCGCCGGTCGTCACGCGCGGGCGCTCGCATTCGGGTGGGTACGCCAACGGATACGCGCGTCCGCGCGCGGCCTCCGTCGCTCCCTGGCACGTCGCGGCCCCGTCGGCCGGCGCGGTCACACCGGCGGTCCTACCGTTCGAGACCCCCGCGCCCACGAGCCTCTACCTGCGCGCCGGCAAGCGCATCCTCGACGTGATCGGCGCCGCGTGCGCGCTCGTGGTGCTCGCGCCAGTCATCGGCGTGCTGGCGCTGATCGTGCGCGCCACCTCGCACGGCCCGGTGTTCTACCGGTCCACGCGCATCGGACGCGGCGGACACACGTTCACGTTCTACAAACTGCGTTCCATGGTGAAGGACGCCGACCGGAATCGCCTCGACCTCTCGCACCTGAACGAAGCGGACGGCCCGGTGTTCAAGATCGCGCGCGACCCGCGCATCACCCCGATCGGGCGGTTCATGCGCACCACAAGCCTCGACGAGGTGCCGCAGTTCTGGAACGTTTTGAGGGGCGACATGAGCCTCGTGGGTCCGCGTCCCCCCATCGCCGAAGAGGTTGCGCAATACGAGCCATGGCAGCTACGCCGGCTCGACGTGCGTCCGGGGCTCACCTGCCTGTGGCAGATCAGCGGGCGGAGCCGCATCGGCTTCCAGGAGTGGATGCGGCTCGACCTCGAGTACATCCGTCACCAGTCGCTCCGCCTCGACCTCAAGATCCTGTTGCGCACCATCCCGGCGGTGTTGTCGCGAGAGGGTGCGTACTGACGGGAGCGCCCGCGAGTCGTCTCGTGCCCGGTCCCGCCCCGCAGGTGGAGTTTCCGGCGGCCGCCGCCACCCGCTCGACACCGTCCGTCCCGGCCCTGCAGCGCACGATCCTGGCCGCCACGCTCGTGGCGGCCGTGTTGCGCTTCTTCCGCCTCGGCCACCAGAGCCTGTGGATCGACGAACAGTTCACGCTCGTCGCGGCTGGTCTGCCGGGCCATCTCGCATGGCGTGACCTGGTCGACAACGTGCACGGTCCGCTTCACACGCTCGCCGTGGCGCTGGCCGCGATGCTCGGCAGCACGTCCGAGGGGGTGCTGCGCACGCCGAGCGCACTGGCGGGCGTGGCGCTGGTGCCGGTCATGGCGTGGCTCGCCGCGCGCTTCGCCGGCCGCGAGACCGCTTCGGCCGCGGCCTGGTTGGCCGCCGGCTCGCCGTTCCTCGTGTGGTACTCGCAAGAGTGCCGCAACTATGCGTTCGTCATGCTCGCGGCCGCGGGTGCGACGGCGCTCGTGCTCGAATTGCATCGCCGCTGTGAGCCCGCGGGCGTGGCACGCTACGTGGCGGTGGCGCTCGCGGGCGCGCTCTCGAACCTGTCGTTCGCGCTGCTGATCCCGCTCCATCTCCGGCTCTGGTGGGCGCCGGGCCCCACGCGCCGCTGGCGGCTCCAATCACTCGCCGCCGTGGCCGCCGTGGCGCTGCTCGTGACGCTCCCGTGGCTCTCGGCCATTGGCGGCACCTGGGACTGGTCGCGGCTGGCACCTGGACGAGAGACTCCCGCGACAGAAGCGCCCCTTCGAGGCGAAACCACGTTCCACGTGGCCGCCGTGCCGTTCGCGCTGCACGCTCTGCTCATGGGTTACACCGGCGGGCCCAGCCTGGGCGAGCTGCGCGTGGACCCCGTGGCGGCGCTCCGGGCGCACGTGCCCGAGGTCGCGGTGGCGGCGGTGGTGTTCGTGCTCCTGCTCGGGCTGGGCCTGCGCGCGCTCGCGCGGAGGCGGCGTCTGGCCGACACCGTGCTGTGGCTCGTCGCGCCGGCGCTCGTGGTGAGTTACTTTGCCGCGCACAACTTCAAGGTGTTCCACCCCCGGTACCTCGCGGTGTCCGCGCCGTGTGTGCTGCTGGTGGTGGCGGCCGCGTTCGCGGACCTGGGTCCGCGCGCGCGACGGGGCTTCGCGGTGGCGGTCGGCTTGCTCTGGGCCCTGGCCCTCGGCCGCAATGCGTTCGATCCGGCGTACGGCCGGGAGGACTACCGCGGAGCACTCGCTCACGTCCGGGCAGGAATCACCTCGGGCGAGCGCGTGCTCGCCGTGGGGGCTCCCGAGCCGGTCGAGTGGTATGGGCGCGGACTTCCCGTTTCGCGCTGGTGGCTGGGCTTCGCGGCGAGGCCAGAGCACATGGCGGGCACGCTCGCGGATTCGCTCGCGGCGACGCCAGGGACATGGGTGGTTTGCAGTCGGACGGAAGACCTCGACCCGGAGGGGCGGATGTCGCGCTGGCTCGACGAGCGCGTGGCCTCCGAGCGGCGATGGTCCGCGAACGGCGTGAGGGTGTGGCACTGGAGGCGTGACGGGACGCCGGGGGCGGGCGGCGAGACACGCGCGCGCTGAGGCTCTCGGACTCGGGAGGCGAGTCGCGCGCGTCGCCGCTGCGGACAGATCTCGGAGGTGGGGAAGATGCGGGTGGTGGTCGTGGGCATGGGCTACGTGGGATCGGTGTGTTCTGCGTGTCTCGCGGACCGCGAACACGACGTGGTGGGCGTGGACACGAGCGAGTACAAGGTGGCCTGCATCCGCCGGGGCGAGAGCCCCATCGTGGAAAAGGGCCTGCCCGAGCTGATCGACCGCGCGGTGAACGCCGGTCGCCTCACCGCCACGACGCAGATCGCCGAAGCCCTGCCGGGGGCCGACGTCGTGCTGGTGTGCGTGGGCACGCCGAGTGGCGAGGACGGCTCCCTGGACCTCTCGCACGTCAAGCGAGCCTGCGTCGAGGTGGGCCGCGCGCTCAAGGACGGCGGCCGGTTCGTGACCGTGGTCATGCGCAGCACCATGTTGCCGGGTTCCGTGTTGGACGAACTCACGCCGGTGCTCGAGCAGGCGTCGGGCGGCAAGGCCGGGCGCGACTTCGGCGTGGCCTACAATCCCGAGTTCCTGCGCGAGGGCACCGCGGTAGAGGACTTCTTCGCAGCCGACTACACCATCCTGGGCGCGGGTTGCGAGCGCGCGGCCGAAGCGCTCCGCCAGCTCTACGCAGGTGTGGGTGGCGAGTTGATCGTGACCGCCATTCCCACGGCGGAGATGCTCAAGTACGTGAACAACTCCTACCACGCGCTGAAAGTGGCGTTCGCGAACGAGTTCGGCCGGCTGTGCAAGCGAGAGGGCGTGGACAGCCACGAGGTCATGCGCCTCATGCGTCGCGACACCAAGTTGAACCTGTCGGGCGCCTATCTCTCGCCCGGCTTCGCGTTCGGGGGCTCGTGCCTGCCCAAGGACCTGCGCGCGGTCAACTCGCGCGCTCGCCGGCATGATCTCGAGCTTCCCGTGCTCGCGAGCATCATGCGATCGAACGACGTGCACGTGGCCGACGCCGTGCACCTGATCGAGCGCTTCAAGCACCGCAAGCTCGGCTTCCTCGGGCTGTCGTTCAAGGCGGGCACCGACGACCTGCGCGAGAGCCCCATCCTGCGCGTGATCGGCACGCTCGTGGGCAAGGGCTACGACGTACGCCTGCACGACCCGAGCCTCGACATGGAGCGCGTGCTGGGCGCCAATCGCCGCTTCGTCGAGGACGAGGTTCCCTACCTGCCCGAGCGGCTTCGCCCGGACCTGGCGGACGTGCTCGAACACGCCGACGTGGTCGTGATCGGCAATCGCTCCGCCGAGTACCGCACGCTCGGGCCTCGCATCCGCGCCGGACAGATCGTGGTGGATCTCGTGGCGGCCATGGACCGCGGCTCGGTCACGGCCGGGGAGTACCATGGCCTCGCCTGGTAGGCTCCTCCACCTCTCCGAGAACCTGACGCTGCCCTTCGATCGTCGCGTGTGGATGGAACTGAACGCTCTGCGTGACGCGGGCTGGCAGGTGTCGGCAATCTGCCCGATGGGCGATGGCGGCCGCGAGCCCTACCAGGTGCTGAACGGCATCCACATCTGGCGCTATCCACCGCCGCCCGAGACGAGCGGATTCGTGTCGTACGTGTGGGAGTTCCTCTACTGCTGGCTGCAGACCGCGCGGCTCACACTCACCGTGCTCGCGCGGCGCGGCTTCGACGTGATCCACTCCGCGAACCCACCCGACACGTTCTGGGCGCTGGCGTTGCCGTTCAAGGTGTTTGGTGTGCGCTTCGTGTTCGACCACCACGACCTGTGCCCCGAACTCTACCTGTCGCGCTTCGGCGAACGCCGCGCCGGCACCCTGCCACACCGGATGCTCCAGTGGCTCGAACGCGCGCAGTTCGCGTGCGCCGACCTGGTGATCTCCACGAACGAGAGCTACCGCCAGGTGGCGCTGTCGCGCGGCCGCAAGCGCTCGGACCAGGTGCGCGTGGTGCGGAGCGGCCCGAGCCACGAGCGCTTCGCCGTGGTGCGCGAGCCCGACCCGGCCCTCAAGCGCGGCAAGCGCTTCCTCGTGGCCTACCTGGGAGTGATGGCTCCTCAAGATGGCGTGGACCACCTGTTGCGCGCGGCGCACCTGCTCACGCAGCAACGCTCGGACGTGGCGTTCACGCTGATCGGCGCCGGGGACTCTTTCGCGGACCTCAAGGCTCTCGCGCGAACCCTGCGGCTCGATGAAGCGTGCCATTTCACCGGCCGCGTGCCCGACGCCGACGTGGAGCGCGTGCTTGCGACCGCCGACGTGTGCGTGAGCCCCGATCCCAAGAACCCCCTGAACGACGTGAGCACCATGAACAAGGTGCTGGAATACATGGCGTGCGCCAAGCCGGTCGTGTGCTTCGACCTGCGCGAGCATCGCCACAGCGCGGGCGAGGGGGCGCTGTACGCCGAGCCCAATCGCGACGAGGACCTGGCGGCGAAGATCGCGCTGCTGCTGGACGACCCGGCGCTCCGCGAGCGCCTCGGCGCGTACAATCGTCAGCGATTCCTGAACAGTCTCGCCTGGGAGCACAACGCCGGCGAGCTCATCGAGGCCTACGAGGGACTATGCGGGAAGCCGCGCGCATAAGAGTCCTGCTCGTGGAGAGCGGGCGCGTTGTGGGAGGCACCGAACGCGTCGTATGGGAACTGGCCACCCGGCTGCCCGCGTCGCGCTTCGAGGTGCGCGTGTGGCTGTCGCCCGAGCCGGGCGTGAACGAGTTCGCGACGGCGCTCGAGCGAGCCGGCATCCCGGTGGACCGCGTGGCCGAGGTGGACAAGCGCACCGACTGGAAGGGCATGTTCGACACCTGGGCGCGACTGCGTAAGTTGAAGCCTGACCTGCTGCACATCCACCACGTGTGGCCCGCGGCCGATCGCTACCTGTCCGTGCTCGCGCGCGCCGCGGGCGTTCCGCGCCTGGTGGTCACCGAGCACATCACCGGCCAGTCGCATTCCTCGGGGCAGCGCACACTGAAGCGCGACGAACTCAAACGCGCAGACGCAATCACCGCCGTGACCGGCGCCATCGTCGAAACACTGGTGCGCGACTATGGCATCGAGCGCTCCGCGGTGCGCGTGGTGCCGAACGGCGCCGATCTGCCCGACGCCCAGGCCGAGGAGCCGGTGGCGCGACGCTGGCGCGAGAAATACCTGCCCACGCCGTTGAAGCCCCTGTGGGTGGTGGCGGGCCGGCTGGAGGAGCAGAAGGGCCACGACGTGCTGTTCGAGGCACTCGCTCGGCTGGTGAAGGCCGGCATGGACTTCACGCTCGTGGTGGCCGGCGAGGGTTCGCGCCGTCCGTGGTTGGAGCAGCAGGCGCTCTCGCTCGGGCTCTCGCCGCGGGTGCAGTTCGTGGGCCGACTGGAGGACGTGGGCGGGCTCCTGGCCGCGGCAGACGCCGTGCTGCTGCCGTCTCGTTGGGAGGGGCTGCCGCTCGTGCTGCTCGAAGCCATGGCGCGTGGCCGGCCGATCGTGGCGAGCGCGGTGGGCGGCATGGCCGACGCCCTGGAGGACGGTGTCTCGGGCACGCTCGTGCCCCCGGGGGACGCGACGGCGCTGGCCGCCGCACTGGAAGGGCTCCACAAAACAGCCGATCGCGCGTGGCGGCTGGGGCGGGTGGCGGCGCAGCGCGTGCGCGAGCGCTACACGTGGCACGCCGTGGCGGAGGGGTTCGAGTCGGTCTACGACGAGGTTCTGGGCTTCGCCTCGTTCGCGCCCGGGACCGAGCCCCCGGCGCGCGGGAGCGGGCGATGACACTGGGCGTGGTGATCCCCTGCTACCGGCAGGAGCGCTTCCTGCCCCGCACCGTGGCGGCGTTGGCAGCCGCGTTCGCCGGTCGCGACTGGCGCGGCGTGCTGGTGCTGGCCGATCCCGCGAGCTCGGCCTCACTCCCCGAGCTGGGGGCGCACTGGAGCGTCGTGCGCGCGGCAGGAGTTGCCGGCTCGCGCGCGCTCACGCCCGGAGCAGCGCGCAACGCGGGCTTCGCAGCCTGCGGCGGAGAATGGGTGTTGTTCGTGGATGCCGATGTGGAAGTGGAGCGCGCCTGGCTGGAGCGCGCCCTCGCACAGCTCCCAGCGGACGCCCGACTGGCCGGCGCCTGGGGACGGATCGAGGAGTGGTTCGTGGACGGCGCGGGCGAGCGGTTGGGCGGCCGCGACCTCTACCGCGTGGGCGAGC
>JANNKI010000174.1:0-1692 GCA_031396225.1 bacterium
CGGAAGCGGCGGGGCCCGGCGAGCTCCAATGCACCAGGTCGGACGGATCGGCTCGTGGCGTGTCATCGAACACGTCCCCGTCCACCATCCAGCGCGACGACAGGAGGCGACGTCCCGCCTGTGCCCTCGCGTCCCAATGGATGACCGTCGGTACTCCCGCTCCCACCTGGACAGGGATCTCGCGCGATGGGTCCAGCGAGTACCCGCCGACTTCATAGGTGTAGTCCACCGAGTTCGACCAGACGTGGATGAGCGGGCCGCCCGTGCCGGGGTAGCTGGTCGTGAACTGGAGGAAGTTCTTGTTGAGGTTCAGGTAAGGCGTGGTCGCGCCGGCCTTGTCCACCGCCAGCACCGCGAAGAGCCCCGACTGATTGAGTCCGATTTCCGATTCCGTGACGTCGTAGTACGTCGTGTCGCCGTTCACGAGGCGCCAGTCCTGCCAGTTGGTGCCGACCCCCTCCCGGACGAGCGAATCCGGGTTGGCGAGATAGACGGTGTTGCTCGGATCATCCAGGTCGAGCAAGCGGATGCGATAGGCATCAAGGGGCCTGCCCTTGCCTTTCCCCTTCCCCTGGCCGTCCGGGTCGTCGCCCTGCCACTCGATCCGAAACGGCAGGGGTACCTGCACCCTGAGCAACGCGCTCGGCACTGGTCGCGTGATCTGCACGTCCGGCGCAACGTTCGAGGCGTAGAACGCGCGCACGGCGAGCGGCGAGACACCGCCGCGGTCATCGATCGCGCGCAGCACGAACGTGTGGAAGTCCAGAGCCGCCGCGCCGGGCCGGTGCAAGTCGGGTCGCGACGCGCGGAACCGCGCGGTGGTGCGCGGCTCGCGCGTGGACGTCCAGGTCGTCTCGGCGAGCAGCGAGAACGCCTGCATGCGCGTCGGCGGATCGAGCGCGTACTCGAAGCGATCGATCACGCCGTCGGGATCGGTCGCGGTCCACGCGATCTCCACGAACCAGGATTGCGGCACGGAAGCCGTGTCCACCGGACCGCTCGTGAGCGCGAGCGTGGGTGGCGTGTTGGGGGAGAACAGCGCCGTGGTGGCGCGATCGCAGCCGGTCGACGCACAGATTGCGATCGTGATTGCCACGATTCCGAGGAGGGCGCGCCCGAGGCGCCAATCGGCGCCGGGCCGCGCGGCGGCCAATACTTCGGACTTCGAACCGAGCGAGTTCTTCATGAAACCTCCAGCCCGGTCCTGCCTCCACCCCCGACACTGCCACGTCGGCGGGCAGGGGTGCAACGATTTTCTTCGGGCGCTGCGGGGAAGTAGCGCATGCGCGTCGTGGATGACGAGGGCGGCACGCGCCCCGCACTGCGCGAGGCGCGCGAGTCGCTGCGCCGTGACGAGGTGCCCGTGGGTGGCGTCGTCGTGCGCGATGTGCGCGGGTGCGAGCGTGCTCGCGCGGCTCGGCCGGCTGGTCTAGGCCGCGACCGACCCGGGCGCAGATGCGACGCCGGGGGCGTGAGCGGGCCGGGGAATCCGCGTGACCGGCGGTTGAGGCGAAACTATCAATACAAAATCATCACCATTGAAAATGTGTAAATAAAAAAAACGAAATATATAAGCAATGATCAATGCAAATGAACACAAAGGTACCGCGGTCAGTGTTGTTACTCGGTAACAGTACGTACTTGAATATGGTTCGGATAGATCTCGACCAACTAATGACATTACATGATCTA
>JANNKI010000182.1:0-2963 GCA_031396225.1 bacterium
CTCTCGCGCCCTGCACCGCGGCAACGCGTTCGGCCGGGGCGTCGAGCACGTGCCAGATGCGCTCGTCTGGCTCCAACTGCACGTCGAGCACGCGCGTCCCGGCGATGGTGCCCTGGTCCGGGAGCTGGCCACCGCTCTCGGGGTAGAACCACGTCGCGGCCAGCTCCACCGCCGGCCGGCCGCGGTATTCGCCCACGGCCACCACGTCGCCCGAGAAGTGGTGCGTGTAGCTGTCGTCGTGGTAGCGCCGGTCGGAGGCCATGCGCGCCTTCCCTCAGCGGCCCTTCGCCGGTCGCCGCGCGACGCCCCAGCGCTTGAGCATGCGCCAGAGTGTCGTGCGCGACACGCCGAGCGTGCGCGCCGCCGCGGTGGCGTTGTCGTCGTGGCGTGCGAGCACGCGCAACACGTGCTCGCGCGTGACGTCGTCCAACGGGCGGTCGTCCGGGTCGCGCGCCACCCGGGAGCGAGCGACGCGCGGGAGCGGCTCGTCGGTCGTGGGTGTGGACTCGTCGGCCGAACCGCGAGAGAGCAGTCGCGGCGTGCGCACCGAGGCGGGCAGGTCCAGCGGTCCCAGCCACTCCCCCTCGGACACCGACACGGCGTGCTCGATGGCGTTCTCCAGCTCACGCACGTTGCCCGGCCACTCGTGCCGCGCCAGGAGCGACATGGCCTCGGGCGCGAAGCGCAGCGCCCGCCGGCCCGTGCGCCGCGCCGCGCGCTCCAGGAAGTACGAGGCCAGGAGTCCCACGTCGCCGGCACGCTCGCGCAACGCGGGCAGCTCCAGTTGCACCACGTTCAGCCGGTAGTAGAGGTCGGCGCGGAAACGACCTTCGGCCACGAGGGACTGGAGGTCGCGATGCGTGGCGGCCACCACGCGCACGTCCACCAGGCGGGGCGTGTTCTCCCCCAGCCGCCGCACTTCATTGTTCTCGAGCGTGCGGAGCAGCCTCACCTGCGTGGTGAGCGGCATGTCCCCGATCTCGTCGAGGAACAACGTGCCCCGGTGCGCTTCCTCGACGAGCCCGGCGCGGTCGCTCGCCGCGCCGGTGAACGCCCCCTTGGCGTAGCCGAACAGCTCGCTCTCGATGAGTGTCTCCGGCAGCGCCGCCACGTTCACCGCCACGAACGGCCCCTGCGAGCGCTTCGAGAGCACGTGCAGCGAGCGCGCCACCAACTCCTTGCCGGTGCCGCTCTCCCCCAGCAGGAGCACGCTGCTCTCGGTGGGCGCGACGCGAGCCACCAGGCGGAGCAGCCGCTGCACGCGGGCGCTCGCGCCGACGATGGGTGAGAGCGGCAGGTCGGTCGCGGGCTGGCGCGGCGCGCGCCCACCAGCGCCGGCGGTCGGCCGGACGCCGCTCAACGTGGGGCTCGGGAGGGCGCTGGGGCTGGAATCACTGTTTCAATATGACACGCCGGCCTCCCCCGACTCAACCGGCGGGGTCGGCCCGGTGCCGGCGGCCTTCGATCACCCTGAGTCGCAGCACGGGCCCGGGGCCCATCCCGCCCCTGCGCTCTCCCGTCGGGACGGCGGCGGGCCCGATGCCGCCCACGACGCCCGGCTGGTCGATCTCCTCGAGGCGCAGGTAGAAGAATGTCCACGCGTACTGGATGAGCGACATCACCAACGGCAGCAGGAACAGCGCCACGGTCGCCCACGTGGACCACGACGTGCGGGGCAGGGCCAGGAAGAACAGCGCGCACGTCAACAACACGGTGAGCACCATGGCCACTGAGATGGCGATCATCTCGAGCCAGCGCTCGAGGCGTTGCTGCGTGAGCTGGAACGAGCGCGCGAACGCGCCGTACGCGGTGGTGTCGCGGAGCACGGCGGCTTCGGTCGCCAGGGAGAAGCGGAACCCCACCCACACTCCCGGCAACACCAGGAAAAGCCCGGCGCCGAACATGGCGGCATTGCGCAGCAGCTCGGTCGCGAACAGCCACGGCAGGCGGCCGAGCCCGCGGGCATAGCACTGGAGCACGTCCGCGGGCGCGGCGCCGGGCGAGGTGTTGAACACCGAGCGCGCGCGAAAGCGCAGCATGCCGGCCACCAGCAACGACACGAGGAAATCACCCACGAGCACGACGCTGTTCAAGAACAGGTTGCGCGCGGTCAGGCCACCGGGCTCATCCGGCGAGGGCAACATCGACTGCATGGAGAGCCAGGGCGTGTGGAGGAGCAGCGGCACCCAGAGTGAGTGCAGCGCGTCGCGGCGGACCGCGAGGTCGAACGCCAGCGCGAACGCGTGGCGTGACGAGATGGGAGCTCTGTGGTGGGAGGCCATGGGCGGGTTCGAGTCAGCATCGAATGTACGAGCAGGCCCCGACGCGGGTCAACGCCCGACGTGGTCGGGAGGGCCGCGTTTGCCCGTTCTCGTGCGCGTTCCTATGCTCGCGATCCGATGGCACGACTTTCTCATCTCGATGCGCGCGGCCGCGTCCGCATGGTGGACGTGACCCCGAAGGCCGAAACCCTGCGCGAGGCGGTGGCGCGCGGGCGGGTGCGCATGGCCGCCGCCACGCTGCGCCTGGTTCGCTCGGGGCGCGCGGCCAAGGGCGACGTGTTGGCCACCGCCCACCTCGCCGCGGTGATGGCGGCCAAACGCACGGGCGAGTGGATCCCGCTGGCGCACCCGCTGCGCGTGGAGGCGGTGGACGTGTCGTTCACGCCGATCGCGCGGCCCGCCGCGGTGGCGATCGAGTGCCGCGTGCGCACCACGGGCCGCACCGGTGTCGAGATGGAGGCGCTCACCGCGGTCGCTGCGGCGGCACTCACGCTGGTGGACATGCTCAAGGCCGTGGACCGCACGATGGTGATCGGCGACATCGCGCTGTGGGAGAAGCGCGGCGGCCGGAGCGGCGAGTGGCTCCGCGCGGCGCCGGCGCAAGGCGGCGCCACGCCCCGACGCACGGCTACGCCCGGGGCACGGCCACGCGCACGCGGCCCGCGCCGCCCGTGACCGCGC
>JANNKI010000375.1:0-8640 GCA_031396225.1 bacterium
CTTCAGGTTGATCTGGACATTCAGGAGCGCGCCCTCACCGGCAGCACCCGCCAGCAGCCCGGCCACGCCCGCGTCAGAGGCCGCGTTGACATTGCCCTGACGCACGGCCGTCTCCGCGAGCCGCACCACCTGCACGCAGGCGCGTGATGTCTCGAGCGGCACTCGGCAGGCCTCGAGGTCAGCCGCAGCCATCGCGCGTTCGCGCTCGAGCTTTTCGTCGGGCGTCGACTGCGGGAGCCTGCGGGCCTCGAGGACGGCGTCGAACGCGTCGCTGTCGCGTCGCCCGAGCGCCAGCAGTCCGCCGCGGAGCACCTCGGCCTCGCGCTTCAGTTGCAGCATCGCCACCTCGGCCTGGGCGTACTTCTTCTTCCCGAGCGTCAGGTTGGCGACCATGGTGCCGAGGCAGGTGGCGAGCGCCCCGGCGAACGCCGCCACGGTGCCGCCCCCGGGCGTCGCAGTGGGCCCCGCCACCTGATCGAAGAAGCTCGCGATGGGCACCGCCTCGGTCAGTGGCGGCGTGCGCAGGCGCAGCTCGAGCACCTGATCCCGCTGGAAGCCCTCGAGCTGGAGCGCATGCTCCGCCGCGACGAGTAGAGCAGACTCCGGCACCAGCCCCACCACCTCGCATCCGCTGATCGCCGCCCCGTGGCGCGCCGCCTCGTCGCGGACCAGCGCGAGCACCCGGTGGATGGGCGTGGCCTCCACGTTGACCAGGTTCATGCTGACCTGCGCGCGACGACCGTTCTCGATGCTGAAGCCCAGCGCGCGCACATGCTTCAGGCCACCGCTCTGTTCGCGGATGGCGGCGGCGACGGCCTTGGCGACCCGGACGTCGGACGTGTTGAGGTTCGCGTTGAATGCCACCAGGAAGCGACGTGCGCCGATCGCGGTGGCCCCCGCCGTGGCGTGGATGCGTTCGGGCCCGAAGTCCGGGCGGCGGGACGCGTCGCGGCCGATGGCTTCGCGCAGTCCCTCGAACTCCCCGCGCCGCACGTCCGCGAGATTGGTGCGCGCGGGCGTGCTCGCGGCGGCTTCGTACAGGAACACCGGAATGCCCAGCTCGTCGCCCACGCGCTGGCCGAGCCGGCGCGCAAGCTCGGCGCAATCGTCGAGCGTCACGCCCTCGACCGGCACGAACGGCACGACGTCGGTCGCACCCATGCGCGGATGCTGGCCCGAGTGCTGGTTCAGGTCGATGAGCTCGGCCGCTCGGGCCACGGCGCGAAACGCCGCTTCGAGCACCGGTTCGGGCTCGCCCGCGAACGTGATCACGGAGCGGTTGTGGTCGGGATCCATCTCGCGATCGAGCAAAGTCACGCCCGGCACGGCCGCGATCGCATCGAAAATCGGCTCCACCACCTCGCGGCGGCGTCCTTCGGAGAAATTCGGCACACATTCAACGAGGCGCGGCATCTCTGGTAATCTCCTCGAGTCCTCAGCGTTGGATAGGGTGTGGAGGCGGTGGCATGCTAACCCGTGGCTCCGGCCCCCGGCTACTGTCACAGCTGCTCCCCCCCGCGGCGCTGTTGCTCGGGGTGCTCTGTTTCGCGAAGAACGTGCGGCTGGCGTGGCCGTTCACGGTCGACGATGCCTGGATCACGCTGCGCTACGCCCGACACCTCGCGGCGGGGCTGGGGCCCGTGTACAACCCGGGAGAGGCCGACGAGGGCTACACCTCCCCGCTGCACATGCTGCTGCTGGTGCTTCCGCACGCGCTCGGAACCGATGCCGTGTTGTTCGCCAAGGTCTTCGGGGTGGTGGCAACACTCGGGGCCGCCGTACTGGTCGCCACGTGGCCGTTCGGTCGCGACGAACGGCTGGGCTGGGGCGGCGCCGTCGCGGCCGCCGGGTGGTTGGTGGTGCCGCGCACGGCGCTTCACGCGGTGTCGGGCATGGAGACCGCGCTCGCCACGCTGCTCGCCGTGGCGCTCTTCCGGTTGGCCACTTCGCGCTCGCCACTCCCCGAGCGTGCCTGGTCGCTCTCCGTCGTGGCCTTGCTCGGCGGACTCACGCGTCCCGAGTTCCAGCTGCTGTCGTTCACCACGCTGCTGCTCGTGGGCGTGTCCGCGGACCGCGCCGGCCGGCGCGCGTTGTTGGTCGCCGCGCTCTCCACCTGGGTCATGCCTACGCTGCTGCTCGAGAGTGCGCGCATCGGCTACTACCGGCAACACCTGCCGCTGCCGTTCTACGTGAAGGCTTTCTCGGCGGGCGCGTTGCCGGGACTTCCCAGCCTCGGCCTGTGGTTCACGTCGGCGCTGCGTCACGCGGGGCCGCTCCTGCTGCCGGGGCTACTCCCGTTGCCCGCGTCCCTCCGCGTGCCGTGGGCGGCCACGCTGCCGGTGATGCTGGCGCTCTTGCCGTTCCAGCCGATCATGGCGTTCGAGTTGCGCTACCTCGAGCCGTTCACGCCGGTGGCCTACCTGACGGCGGGCGCCGGCTTGGAGCGCGTGCGTGCGTGCCTGGGCGCGCCAGTCCCAGCGCCGGACCTGGGCGGCGTTCGCCGCGCCCGTGCTCGCGTTGACGCTCATCCTGCACGTCTCGCGCCTCGCGCCGCGCGTGCTGGCGGATGAGCTGGACTACGCGCGAGGCCTGGCCGCGGCGCACGTCCGGCTCGCCTCGGAGATCGCGGCGCTGGCGCCGCGAGGGCTGAGGCTCGCGACCGGCGACGCAGGCGTGGTGCCTTACACCACCGGGGCATGGACACTCGACCTGGTGGGCTTGAACAGCGCGCTGGTCGCGCGTCACGGCCGGCGCTCGCCGCAGGACGTCTTCGACGGACACCACGTGAACGTGCTGCTGCTCGTGTCCCGCGGCCCGCAGCACTTCGAGGCCGTCGAGTGGAGTCCCTACGAGCGTCCGCTCGCGGACGAAGCCACACGCCGCGGCTGGCGGTGCGTGGCGGTGCGGCGCTTCTCGGACACCTATTGGCTGTGGCTGTTCGCCGAGCCGGGCTCCCCGCTCCAGGCGCTCGACCCCTCGCCGTGACCCGCGGCGCTCACGGCCACACCCGTCGTTCAACGGCCGGCAGCGCCAGGTCGGCGCCACGCATGAACACGGTGTCGGGCCGCACCGCAGGCATCCAGTACGGCAACTCCTCGAGCGTCTCGCATTCCCACTGCACGGCGTCGCCCCAGGCCCCAGGATTCAGGTGGCCCACCTCGCTGGCCGCGCCGAGCGCGCGGGCCGCATTCCAGGTGACGGCGAGTAGCAGCTCACGCGCGTTGAAGCCGCACAGCCTGCCCGCGAGCGTCGCGCACTCCATCAGGGACTGAGCAGGCGCCGTGCCGGGATTGAAGTCGGTTGCGATCGCCACGCGCGCACCCGACGCGCGCACCATCGCGGCCTCGGGCAGCCGCTGTCGCAGTGTGAGCGCGGCGGCGGGCAACAACACGCCCACCGTGCCCGCCTCGGCAAGGGACCGCCAGTCCTCCTCTGTCGCGCTCTCGAGATGATCCGCGCTACGCGCGCCCAGTTCGGCGGCGAGTCGGGCGCCGCCCGAGCGCTGCGTCTGTTCCGCGTGCAACTTGATGGGGAAGCCCAGCTCCACGGCGCGCTCCAGCACGCTGCGGCATTCCTCCACCGTGAAGCCCACGGGGTCGCAGAACACGTCCACGGCGCTCGCCATCCCGCGACGGTGGATCTCGCCCAACAGTACGTCGCGCACCCCGGCCACGTATTCCGCGCGCCGGCCCTCGAACTCCTCAGGCAACGCGTGCAGCACGAGTGCCGTGCGATGCACGCGCACGGGCACGCGGATGGCCGCGCCCGACATGAGCTCGAGCAGGCGCACCTCGCGTGCCGCGGTGAGGCCGTATCCGTTCTTCACCTCCACCGTGGTGCAGCCGTTCGCGCGCCAGCGTTCAAGTCGGTTCGCGAGCGTCTTTTCGAGGACCTCCTCCTTCACCGCTGCCGTCGCGCGCACGGTCGAGCGGATGCCCCCACCCTGGGCGGCGATCTCGGCGTAGGTGGCGCCCGCGAGCTTCTGCTGCATCTCCATGGCGCGGTTGCCGCCGAAGATCATGTGCGTGTGGCAATCCACGAGACCGGGCGTCACCAGCTTGCCATTGGCGTTCAGCGGTCGCGCATCGGGGTGATGCCGGAACAGGTCCGCGGCGGGACCGACCTCGAGCACGCGCCCCTCCCGGAACACGATCGCGCCCTTGGGGAATCGTAATATCTCGCGGCCCTCGGCGTCCGGTGTGACCACCTCGGACGTGTTGTGCAGGATCAGGTAGGCGGTGCGCCCGGCGACCTGCTTGGCCGAAGGGTCGTGCGCGGACCAGTAGCTCATCGGCTCACGAGGTCACGCCAGGCAACTTCATGCCGGTCGCGCGCGCGTGCGCGATCGCCTGCTCGTAGCCCGCGTCGGCATGCCGCATGACGCCCGTGCCGGGGTCGTTCACGAGCACGCGCTCGAGCCGACGATCAGCCTCGGCGCTGCCGTCGCACACGATCACCATGCCGGCGTGAATGGAGTTGCCGATCCCCACGCCGCCCCCATGGTGGAGCGACACCCACGACGCACCCGAGGCCGTGTTGAGCAGCGCGTTCAGGAGCGGCCAGTCGGCCACCGCGTCGCTGCCGTCGCGCATGGCCTCGGTCTCGCGATAGGGTGAGGCGACCGAGCCCGCGTCGAGATGGTCGCGGCCGATGACCAGCGGCGCCTGCACGCGACCCTCGCGCACCAGCTGGTTGAAGCGCAGCCCGAGCCGGTGGCGTTCGCCGTGGCCAAGCCAACAGATGCGTGCCGGCAATCCCTGGAATCGCACGTGGCGCTGCGCGAGCGGGATCCAGCGGTGGAGCCGCGCGTCTTCGGGGAACTCCGCGAGCGCCGCCTCGTCCGTGACGCGGATGTCGTCCGGGTCGCCCGAGAGCGCCGCCCAGCGGAACGGGCCCTTGCCCACGCAGAACAGCGGCCGGATGTACTCGGGCACGAATCCCGGGTAGCTGAACGCCTGCTCGTGCGGGAGCCCCCCCCGCTCGGCTTCGCCGCGCAGGTTGTTGCCGTAGTCGAACAGCACCGTGCCGCGGTCGCGCATGCCGAGCAGCGCACGCACGTGCGTGGCCATGGACTCGCGCGCACGCCGCACCACTTCGTCGGGCCGCGCGCGACGCGCATCGGCCACCTGCTCGAGCGTCATGTCGGCCGGCACGTAACCTTGCAGCGGATCATGCGCGCTGGTCTGATCGGTGGCGACGTCGGGGCCGACACCTCGCCGGAGCAGCTCCGGCATCACCTCGGCCGCATTCCCCACGAGCGCCAGCGAGAACGCCCGCTTGTCCGCCTGCGCCGCGCGGCACAGTGCGAGCGCCTCGTCGAGCGAGCGCGTGACCTGGTCGCAGTAGCCGCTCGCCACGCGGCGCTCGGCGCGCGCGGCCTCCACTTCGACCGCCAGGCAGACCCCACCGTTCATGGTCACCGACAGCGGCTGTGCGCCTCCCATGCCGCCGAGGCCCGCCGTCAGGACGAGCCGACCGGCGAGCGAGCCGCCGAAGTGGCGATCGGCGCACTCGGCGAACGTCTCGAACGTGCCCTGGACGATGCCCTGCGAACCGATGTAGATCCACGAGCCCGCGGTCATCTGGCCGTACATCATGAGGCCCTTCTTCTCGAGTTCCCAGAAGTGCTCCCACGTTCCCCAGTGCGGTACCAGGTTCGAGTTGGCGATCAGCACGCGAGGCGCGTCCGCGTGTGTGCGGAACACCCCGACCGGCTTGCCACTCTGAACGAGCAGCGTCTCGTCGTCCTCGAGCGCGCGCAGGGCCGCGACGATCCGATCGTAGGACGCCCAGTCGCGCGCCGCCTTTCCGGTGCCGCCGTAGACCACCAGGTCCTCCGGGCGCTCGGCCACCTCGGGGTCGAGGTTGTTCATGAGCATGCGCAGCACCGCTTCCTGGATCCAGCCCTTGCACGATCGCTCGCGTCCGCGCGGCGCGCGGACGACCCGTGCGGAGGCGACCGGGATCACGAGGACAACACCTCCTCGGCGAGCTTCTGGGGACCCGCGCTCAGCACCCAGCGCGCCAGCTCCTCGCAGGGCCCCTGCAGCGGGCGGTCGCCCTCGGGCGCGCCCACGATGCGGCGCACGGCGCCATAGAGCATCTCGGTGCCCTCGCCCGCCTTGAGGGGTCGGCGCAGCTCGAGCGCGCGGCATCCACACAAGAGCTCCAGCGCCACCACGCGCGCGGCGTGTTCGGTGATCTGCCGGGCGTGGCGCGCGGCGATGGGTGCCATGCTCACGTGGTCCTCCTGGCCGGCGCCGGTCGGGATGGAATCCACGCTCGCGGGATGCGCCAGCGTCTTGTTCTCCGACACCAGCGCCGCCGCGGTGTACTGGGCGAGCATGTAGCCGGACTCGAGGCCGGGGTTGGCCGCGAGCGCCGCCGGAAGCCCGGAATCGCGGCCGTCCACCAGTCGGTCGATGCGGCGCTCGGAGAGCGAGGCGATCTCGGCCACGGCGATCTTCAGGTAGTCCGCCACGAGCGCGACCGGCTGCGCGTGGAACAGCCCGGCCGACACGGTCTCGCCGCCGTCCCCGAACACCAGCGGATTGTCGTTCACCGAGTTGAGTTCCACCTCGAGTTGCTGCTCGACGTGCAGGATGGCGTCCCACGACGCACCCATCACGGGCGATACGCAGCGCAGGCTGTACGCGTCCTGCACGCGACCGCAGTCCTGATGCGATGCCACGAGCGCGCTGCCGCGCGAATACTCACGCAGGCGCCGCGCGGCCTCCTGCGCGCCGCGGTAGGGCCGCAGGGCCTGCACGTCCTCGCGGGCGGGCTGGAACGAGCCCAACAACACCTCGATCGAGAGCGCCGCGGCACCCATGGCCGCCTCCCACACACGCTCGGCATCCGCGCACGCGAGGGCCGCCCAGGCGGTGGAGAACTGCGTGCCATTGATGAGTGCCAGGCCCTCCTTGGCCTCGAGCGTGAGCGGCTGGAGCCCGGCGCCGCGCAGCGCCAGCGCGGCCGGCATGCGTTGTTCGCCGAGCCAGGCCTCGCCCTCGCCGATCAGCACGCTGGCGACGTGCGCGAGCGGGGCAAGGTCGCCCGAAGCTCCCACCGAGCCCTGCAGCGGCACCACCGGGGTCACACGCCGCTCGAGCATGGCGGCCAGCATCTCGATCACGTCGGGGCGCACGCCCGAGACTCCCATCGCGAGCGAATGCGCGCGCAGGAGGAGCATCGCGCGCACCACCTCGCGCGGCGTGGGTGGTCCGACGCCGGCGCAGTGCGAGCGCACCAGGTTCAACTGCAGCGCGCGCGTGTCATCGGCGGGGATCACCCGGTCCTTGAGCGTGCCGACGCCCGTCGTGACGCCGTAGACGACGCGGCCATCGCGCACCGCGTTGTCCACCACGCGGCGGCTCGCTTGCACGCGCTGCCGGGATTCCGCGGGCAGGTCCACGCGCACGTCGCCGCGCGCCACATCCACCACGTCGTCCAACGTCAGCCTGCTCACGCCCAGCCGGATCACGGACTCTCCACCATGGACACACGTTCCTCTCGCGCGAGGAACAAGCCGGCCTCGTTCGCGAGGCCGCGGGGATCCTTCCACAGCTTGGGTTCCACCGGCAGCGCGGCCCGGAACGGACCGCGATACGACGCGCGCGAGAGACGCGGGTCGCATACCACCAGCACTCCCCGGTCGGTCGAGCGCCGGATGAGTCGGCCCACGCCCTGCCGGAACCGCATCACCGCCTCCGGAACGGCATCGTGACGGAACGGCTCGAGGCCGCGTTCGCGCAATCGCTCGGCGCGGGCCTCGACCACCGGATCGTCGGGCACCGAGAACGGCAACCTCGCGACCACCAGCACCTCCAGCGCCTCACCCGGGAAGTCGACACCTTCCCACAGGCTCTGGACGCCGAGCAAGACCGCCGAGCGCTCCGCACGGAATCGCTCTGCGAGAAGTCCCGCGGGTCCGTCCCGATCCTGTGCCCAGAGCGGCGCTTCGGGTGGCAGCAGTGCGCGCAGGCGCTCGTGAGCACGCCGGAGCCGCTCGTGCGCCGTGAACAGCACCAGCGTGTTGCGCTTCGCCACCCGCCAGAGCGCAGCCACCACCTCGGCGATGCTTCCGGCCTCGTCGGGCCCGGCATCCAGCACGTAGGCACGCATCTGCTCGGCGAGCGGGAATGGACTCGGCACGCTCAGGCTCGCGTACGGCGTCCCGAGTTCCTCGCCGAGCCCCAAGCGCTCGGCGGCCCACGCGAAATCCCCCGCCGCGGACAGCGTGGCGCTGGTGAGCACCGCGGCGCGCGGGCCGTCGCGCACCAGCCGGCGCGCCTGCTCGCCCACCCACACGGGCGCGCCGTGCAATTCGGCGGCGTTGGCGCGCGGGCCCTGCGAGCGCCAATAGGCCCAGTCGCGATTCCCGGCGTCGGCGAGCAGCGCAAGGTCGTCGTGCAACAACTGCCAGCGGCTCGACACCGTTTCGAGCTCGGCCTGCACCTCCCGTGCGGCCTCGCCTTCGGAGCCGGCCGACGGGATGGCGCCTGAGCCCCGACGCAGCACGTCCGCGTAGCGCCGGGCATGTTCGAGCACGACCTCGAGACGCTGGAGGTCGCGTCCGAACAACTCGGCCGCGTCGCGGTGCCGCATCCGACGCGCATAGGGCCCGTCGCCTGCCGGCAT
>JANNKI010000383.1:0-14193 GCA_031396225.1 bacterium
GTCTGGATGATGACGTGGCGCATCTCGGCCGCGAGCCTGGCCAACGCGGCACGGTCGAGCGTCTTGATGTCCGCCGGGGAGTGGATCTTCTCGAGCATGCTCATGAGGGATGAAGGACCCGGTACCAGAGAATGGCGCTGCTCACGCCGAGAGAGGCGCCGATGAACACCTCGAACGGGGTATGGCCCAACAACTCCATGAGCCGCTGGGTCTCCTGCTCGGGGTGCTGGAAATGGCGCTCGATCAGGCGGTTGAGCACCATGGCCTGGCGCCCGGCGGCGCGTCGCAGACCGGCGGCATCGTACATGACGATGAGGCTGAAGTAGAGCGTCACCGAGAACAGCGCCGTGTCGAAGCCGTGCCACAGCCCCACGGCGGTGGACAGGGCCGCCACCGAGGCCGAATGCGAGCTGGGCATGCCGCCTGTCTCGACGAATCGCCGCAGGTTCCAGCGCCGGGTGCGAAGGAACGCGTTGAACCCTTTGTAGGCCTGCACGATGAAGCCGACCGACAGGGCGATCCAGAACGGTTCCGTGACATCCTCCTTGGCTGCTTCCGTGCGGCCTCCCGGGGCGGCCTTCGAGGCGAAGCCGGGTGGATGGCCGACGATGGTGGGCAGTGGCGCGCGGGGTGTCAAGAGAGCCGGCCGGCGGGACGCCGTGATCGAAGCCACGGCCGTCCGCACGCCCGGTTCGGCCGGCGCGTGATCACGCCGTCGCGACCGCGGAGCGCCATCTGACCCGACATGCCGCCGTCGAGGAGCATCGCGCGCCGCGGACGATGCTCTGGAGGTCGCTAGTGATCCCGCCGCGAGAGCGCGTCGATCAAGCGCAGCAGGCGATCGGGCTGGGCGCAGCGACGCGTCAGTGCGCCGCGCGCCGTGCGGAGCATCGTTGCCACCTCGCGGCGTGCGCGCGCCTCGCCCACGGCCGAGGGGTAGGTCGCCTTGCCGCGGGCCGCGTCGGTGCCGGGGCGCTTGCCCAACGCCCGCAGCGAGCCGCCCGCGTTCAGGAGGTCGTCCTGGATCTGGAACGCCAGCCCCACCATGCGGCCGGCCTGGTCGAGCGAGTCCACCGTGTGCGCGTCGGCGTCGCCCGCGAGCGCGCCCAGAGCCAACGACGCGCCGAACAGCGCGCCGGTCTTCCGCTCGTGGATGTCGCGCACGATCCGGGCCGTGGGCTTGCGGCCCTCGGCGGCGATGTCGAGCGTCTGGCCGCCCACGAGTTGGGCGGCGCCGGCGGCGTGGGCGAGCCGACGCACGGCGTCCACCACGCGCGCGGCGGGAACGCCCTCCTCGGTGAGCCGTGTGAGTTCCTCGAACGCGAACGCCAGCAGCGCGTCGCCCGTCAGCACGCCGATCGCCTCGCCGAACTTCTTGTGCGTGGTGAGCCGGCCGCGTCGGTAGTCGTCGTCGTCCATGGCGGGCAGGTCGTCGTGCACCAGCGAGAACGCGTGCACGCATTCCACCGCCACCGCGGCCGGCAACGCGCGTTTCCATGGCCCGCCCACCGCTTCGCAGGCGGCCAGCACGAACAGCGGGCGCACGCGCTTGCCGGGCGAGAGCGCGGCGTAGCGCAGCGCCTGCCCCAGGCGGCCGGGGCCGTCGGCGCGTTCGCGCAATCCGCGCGCGAGGCGTTGCTCGAACGTCTCGCGCAGCGGTTCGAACCCGGGTACGAACGTGGCGGAGCGAGTGGCCATCAGAGCGGCAGCTCGCCTTCGGACGGTTCGCGCCCCGAGGCCAGCTCCATGGGTTCCGTCGCCGGGCCCGTGCCCTCTTTCTCCACCAGCCGTTCGATGCGTTTCTCGGATTCGTCGAGCACCTGAGTCAACCGGCGCGACAACTTGATGCCCTCTTCGTAACGCGCGATCGAGTCCTCGAGCGTCAACTCGCCGGCCTCGAGCTCCTCGACGATCGTCTCCAGCCGCTTCATGCTCTGCTCGAAGTCGAGCGTCGAGCCGTCGCCGCTAGCGGCGTCGCTCTTGGCGCGTGCCATCGTCCCCTCCCTTGCGGATGGTCGTCACGGTCGCGTCGGCCTCGCCGCGCGCGAACTCCAGGGTCACCGTGCTGCCGGTGCTCAAGTCTTGGGCGCTGCGCACAAACTTCCCGGCGGGATCGCGCACGAGCGCGTAGCCACGCTCCAGCACGAGCTTGGGCGACAGCGCGCGCAACCGGTCGGCGAGCGCAAGCGCGCGGCGGCGGCGGTCGTGCACGCGCACCACGATGGCATCATCCAGCGCCCTGCGCCCGCGCGCCAGCCCGGTGCGGGCCTCGGCCAGCCTCCGCGGGAGCGCCTCGCGCAGGCCCCAGGCCCCGCGCGCGCGCTGCAACCGTTCACGGGCCGCTTCCAGCCGGCCGAGTGCGCCGCTGTCCAGGCGGTCGCGCAGGTCGTCGGTGCGCTGCCGCCAGTGGGTGAACAGGTCGCGTACCCGGCGGAACCCGTGCTGCTTCAGGATCGCACCCAGCTCCCGCCGCAGTCGTTCGAGCTGGGTGCGCACGCGTGAGCCGATGCGCTGCGCGAGCGCCTCCACTCGATGGCGCGTCTCGTGGCCGTCGCGCACCGCCAGCTCCGCCGCGTTGCTCGGCGTGGCGGCGCGCACGTCCGCGGCGAGGTCGGCGAGCGTGTTGTCCACCTCGTGGCCCACGGCGGAGATCACCGGCGTGCTCGCGGCGGCGATGGCGCGCACCACCACCTCCTCGTTGAACGCCCACAGGTCCTCGATCGAGCCACCGCCGCGGCCGACGATCAGGAGGTCCGCGCCGCCCCAGCGGTCGAAGCGTTCGATCGCCGCGGCGATCTCGGCGGCAGCGCCCTCTCCCTGCACCTTGACGGGCGCCAGCACGATGCGGATGCCGGGCCAGCGTGAGCGCAGCACCTTGACCACGTCGCGCACCGCCGCGCCCACAGGCGAGGTCACCACGCCGATGGTGCGCGGGTAGCGCGGCAGGGGCCGCTTCCGCGCCGCATCGAACAGGCCCTCGGCGGCGAGCCGGCGCTTGAGTTCTTCCTGCTGCGCGAGCAGGGCGCCGATGCCGGCGGGCCGCATCTGCTTGATCACCAGCTGATACTGGCCGCGCGGCTCGTACACGTTGATCTCGCCGAACGCCTCCACCTCGAGGCCGTCCCTTGGCGCGAACGTGAGCTTCATGGCGGCGCTCCGGAACATGGCGCAGTCGAGCGTGGCGGCGGCGTCCTTGAGCTTGAAGTACAGGTGGCCGCTGTGATGCGCGCCCTTGAAGCCCGTGATCTCGCCTTTCACCCACACGCCCGGGAACGTGCCCGCGAGCAGGTCCTTGATCGAGCGCGTCAGCTCGCCGACGGAGAGGACTCGATCTTCGGGCGCGGGCAGGGTGGCCAAGGGATCAGACCCGGCCAGCGGCGCTCAGGCGCTCGGCGGCGATGACGGTCGAGAGCACCACCATGGCCACGGTCATGGGGCCCACCCCACCCGGCACTGGCGTGATCGCGCTGGCCACGCGGCGCACGGACTCGAAGTCCACATCACCTGTCAGTCTCGACTTCGCCTCGCCGGAGGCGGGGACCTCGCGGTGTATGCCCACGTCCACCACCACCGCTCCGGGCTTCACCCAGTCGGCGGTGACCATGTGGCGTTTGCCCACCGCGGCCACGAGCAGGTCGGCCTCGCGCGCCAGGGCCTGGAGCGTCGGTCCGCTCGCCGAGTGGCCGAGCGTGACGGTCATGTCCTGCGGCTTGGAGGAGAGCAGCGTGGCCATGGGACGGCCCACGATGTGACTCCGGCCGAGCACGACCGCGTGCTTGCCCCTGAGCGGGAGGTCGTAGTGCTGGAGCAGGCGGAGCACGCCGAACGGCGTCGCGGGAATGAAGCACGGCAGGCCAAGCGCCAGCCGACCGGCGTTCTCGGGATGGAAGCCGTCGACGTCCTTGGGCGCCGGGATGGCCTCGAGCACGGCATTGCCATCGGCGGGTGCGGCGAGCGGAAGCTGGACGAGGATGCCGTGCACACTCGCGTCCGCACCCAACTGGCGCACGCGTCGCACCACCTCATCGGTGGCGGTGCCGCCGGGGAAAGTCACGCGTTCCACGCTGATGCCCGCCTCGGCGCAGGCCTCGTGCTTCTTCTTCAGGTAGACCTGCGAGGCCGGATCCTCGCCCACCGACACGAGCGCGAGCTTTGGGCGCACGCCGGCATCGAGCAGCACCTGCGCTCGGATCCTCGCCTCGATGCGCGTCGCCGAGGCCGGCTCCTCGCCGGTCAGGAGCCGCGCGCTCTCGGAGCCGCCCACGGCCGCGCCCTTCGCCCACGGGACTTGCAGACGTTGGATCCGCGTGGCCTTGCCCGTGCTGTCGTCCACGTTCACCACGACCGCGTTCAATCGCAGGTCGCCGCCCGCGGGCTGCAGCCGCTCGGGCATCAGCGTGAGAAAGCGCCGCAGCGCGGCGGCGGCGCGGTCCATGCCGATCACGCCGTCGAATCCCCCGGTCATGCCAGCGTCCGAGAGAAACGCCGTACCGCGCGGCAGCACGCGGTCGTCGGCGGTCTGGACGTGCGTGTGCGTGCCCACCAATGCGGACACGCGCCCGTCCAGGTGCCAACCCATGGCCACCTTCTCGGCCGTGGTCTCGGCGTGGAAGTCCACGAAGATCACCTGCGCCTGTCGCCCGAGTTGCTCCAGTGCGGCGTCGGCGGCGCGGAACGGGCAGTCGGCCTCTTTCATGAACACGCGCCCGATCAGGTTCATCACCCCCACGTGCACACCGTTCGATGCCTTCACCACGCGCCAGCCGCGGCCTGGCGTGCCCTCGGGCAGGTTCGCCGGGCGCACCAGGCGCGGTTCGTCGCCGATGTACTCGATCGCATCCTTCTTGTCCCACAGGTGATTGCCGCCGGTGAGCAGGTCGCAGCCGGAGTCGAACAGTTCGCGCGCCACCTCCTTGGTCACGCCGAAGCCGGCGGCGGAGTTCTCGCAATTGCAGATGACGAGATGGAGGTCGTGCCGCCGCTTGAGGTCCGGCAACAGCGCACGCAGCACCTCACGTCCCGGCGAGCCGATCACGTCGGCCACGAACAACAGAGTGGTCACGTCAACTGCCTCCTACTTGGCGTAGTCCACGGCTCGCGTCTCGCGGATGACCGTGACGCGGATCTGCCCGGGGTACTGCAGTTCCTTCTCGATGCGGCGCGCGATCTCGGCCGCGAGCCCGTGCGCGCGCGCGTCGTCCACGCGGTGATGCTCCACCATGATGCGCACCTCGCGCCCGGCCTGGATGGCGTAGCTCTTCTCGACGCCCGGGAACGAGTTGGCGATGCGCTCCAACGACTCGAGCCGCTTGATGTAGGCCTCGATGCTCTCGCGACGGGCGCCCGGGCGGGCGCCGCTGATGGCGTCGGCCGCGCTCACCAGCACGGGCCAGAGACTGCCGCCGGCATAGTCGTCGTGGTGGTAGCCGATCGCCTCGAGCACCGGCTGCGGCTCACCGTAGCGAGCGGCCACCTCCATGCCGAGCGCCGGGTGCGTGCCCTCCTGGTCGTGGTCGATGGCCTTGCCGATGTCGTGCAGCAGACCGCACCGCTTGGCCACGGCCTGGTCCATGCCGATCTCCACCGCCATCATGCCGCACAGGTGCGCCACCTCCACCGAGTGGCGCAGGATGTTCTGCCCGTAGCTGGTGCGGTAGTGGAGCCGGCCCATGAGTTTCTGCAGCTCCGTGTGAACGCCGTGGGCGCCCACCTCGAGGCAGGCCATCTCGCCCAGCTCCACGATCTTCCGCTCCACCTCCTCGCGCACCTTCCCCACCACTTCCTCGATGCGGGCGGGATGGATGCGGCCGTCGGCGACGAGCCGCTCCAGCGAAAGGCGCGCGATCTCGCGCCGCACCGGATCGAATGCCGACAAGATCACGGCCTCGGGCGTGTCGTCGATGATCACGTCCACGCCGGTGATGACCTCGAACGAGCGGATGTTGCGTCCCTCGCGGCCGATGATGCGGCCCTTCATGTCGTCGCTCGGCAGATTCACCACCGAGACGCTCGTCTCGCTGGCGTGGTCGCCGGCGTAGCGCTGGATCGCAAGCGCGATCACCTTGCGCGCCTCGCGCTCGGCGTTTCGTTGCGCGGTCTCGCGGATCTCGGCGGTGCGGCGCACGGCCTCGGTGCGGGCCTCGTTCTCGATGGACGTCACCAGTTGCTCGCGCGCCTGATCCGGCGACAGCCCGGCGATGCGCGCCAACCTCAAAGTCTCTTCCTGGAGGAGCTTGTCCAGCTCGCCCTGGCGGGCCTGCGTGGTCTGCTCGCGCGCCGAGACATCGCCCTCGAGCTTCCTCAGGTCGCGTTCCTTCTTGTCGATCAGCTCGACACGACGGTTGAACGCGGCCTCCTTCTGCTGGAACGCGCGCTCGGTCTCGAGCTGTGTGTTGCGCGCCTGGATCATCTCGCGCTCGACATCCTGCTTGAGCCCGAGCGCTTCCTCCCGACCCGCGAGGACGGCGTCGCGCTTGGCGGCATCCGCATCGCGTCGGGCGTCGGAGAGCACCTGAAGTGCCCGCTGCTCGCTGCTCCGCAGGCGGGCCCGGCCCAACTGCGAGCGCACGAACCATCCCAGCGAGAACGCCGCGACGACGCCCCCGGCCAGGGCGCCGATCCACATTCCGATCGTCATGGGAAGTCCTCCCCGGGTCCCGCGCCACGGGACCTGAGCAGGGAGAAGAAGCCCGGCACGCCCCGCGCGGCCCGGGCGGGCCGACTCGGGAGGAGCGGGAAGGCGGAGTGTCCGGGGCGCGCCCGGGGTGCGTCAGGCCGTCGTGCCCGGCTGGCTCGCTTCGTCCAGGATCTCGTCCAGGCGCCGAGTCAGGTCGGCCGCCCGTTCGTGCACGTCGGTCCCCACGCGCTGCTTGTTCGCGCGCTCCTTGAACAGCTCATCGGCGATATTGAGCGAAGCGAGGATGGCCACCTTGGAGACGGCTGCCACCGGCATCTTCTGCGTCACCTCGCGCATTTTCAGATCGACGTACTCGGCCAACTCCATGATGTACTTGGGGTCGGCTTCGCCGCGGATCGGAAGCTGGTGGCCCAGGATATGGACCTGCACGACGTTCTTGCCGTCGCGAGACGTGCCGGTGGCGGTGTCCGAAGGGGCATCCATCGTCGCTGTCCTCCCGCCGCTTCTTCCTGCGTTGGTTGGTCGTTTCATGGACCCGTGCCGGCGTCGCCCACTGCGGACGCCCCCGGCCAGGGGTGCTGCTAGTCGAGGCGCTCGAGCTTGGCCGAGATGGCCTCGATGCGGGTGGCCACGTCGCGGCGTTCCGCCAACCACTCGCGCTGCTCCTTCTTGAGCGTGGCGAGTTCGTGGAGGATCACACCGGGATCCTGGCCCTGGAGCTTGGACTGCGTCTCCTCGAGCTTGTGGTGGAGCTGCTCGCGTTCCTGCTCGAGCTGGGCGCCCTTGCGGCGCAGCTCGGTGATGAGCGTGGCGGCGCGCTCCACGCGCTCCGCGAGACGGTCGAGTTCGGTGCTGGCAACGGCAGTGGTGGTGGTCATGCTCGCTCCCTCAGTCGACCGCCGCATCCCTGCACGACAGCGGTCACCATGCGCGATTGCAGTTCGCTGACCTCGGCTTCCGTGAGCGTGCGCTCCGCGTGCTGGAACTGAAGTGCGTACGCGAGACTCTTCATGCCTGCCGGAGTGCCGGGGCCTTCGTAGACGTCGAAAAGTTCGATCGAGCGCAGCCAATCGCCGGCAGTGCCGGTGAGGCGTTGCTCGACCGAGGCGTGTGGCGTGGCTCGCGGAACGAAGAACGCGAGGACACGGCGCACGGGCGGGAAACGGCCGGGGACGCGGGCACGGATCACCGCGGAGGCGCCTTCGGCGAGGGGTTCGAGGAGCGCCACGAACAGGTGCACGCCGACCTCGATCTCCCAGGACCGGAGCAGGTCCTGCGCGACTCTCCCGGCCCACGCGATGCGTGAAGTCCCGACCGCAACTTCCGCACTGGCACCGGATTTCCAGCCGTCGGCAGCATAGGCTCGCCATTCGGGCGCGTCAACGCGCATCTCGCCCAGCCACGCCTCCCACAGCCCCTTGGCGTCGAGGAAGTCCGCCTCGGCGCGCGGGTCGTACGCGCCTTCGGGCGCGGTGGGCACCGGGTCGTGCGAGTGACGCAGGCGCGGGCCCGCCAGCACCGCCGCGAGCATGAGCGTCTCGCGCGGCAGCGGCTCGCTCGTGGCCACGAACCCTGCACCCACCTCGAACAGCCGTACGCTCGCGGCACCCTGGCGCAGGTTGAGCGCGGTGGCGCGCAGGAGGCCCGGGACCAGGTTCGGGCGCAGCACCTCGCTCTCGCGCGACATGGGATTCACGAGGCGAACGAGCCGGGTCGGGTCCTCGCCCACGAGCTTCGCGGCGGCCAGGGCCTCGGCCTCTCCCACCAACGACGAACACCACGCCTCGTGGAAGCCAAGTGCCAGCATGGCTTCGCGCGCGCGTTTCACCACGCGTTCGTTCGCGCTGCGCGTGGCGTGAGCACCTCCCAACTCGAGCGGCGCCTCGGGGATCTTGTCGTAGCCGTTCGCGCGTGCCACCTCTTCGACCAGGTCGTCCTCGATCGTGCAATCGGGCCGCCACGTGGGCACGGTCACGGTCAGCGTGTCGGCGCGCTGCACGCCGAACTCGAGCGACTCGAGCAGGTCCGCACAGCGGCCCGCGCCGAACGGCAGCCCGATCAAGCGCACGCAGCGCGCGGGCCGGAGCATCAGCGATCGCGGCGGCAGCTCCACCGCCTTCCGCCGCCAGTTCCCCAGGCGAGCGCCCGGGCAGAGTTCCAACAGCAGGGTCAGGAAGCGCGCCGCGGCGGCCAATCCGATGTGCGGATCCACGCCGCGCTCGTAGCGCTTGCTCGCCTCGGTGCTGAGTTCCAGGCTGCGGGCGCCGCGGCGCACGCGTTGCGGCTGGAACGCGGCGCACTCGAGAAGGATCTGAGTGGTCGACTCGGTCACTTCGCTTTCGGCGCCGCCCATGACGCCCGCGAGTGCGACCGGCTTCTTGCGGTCGGCGATCACCAGCACCTCGGGGTTGAGCGTACGTGCCTTGCCGTCGAGCGTGGTGAGGCGCTCCCCCGCCCGCGCTCGCCGCACGCGGATCGCGCCGCCCTCCAGCCGGGTCGCGTCGAACGCGTGCAACGGTTGCCCGAAGTCGAACAGCACGAGGTTCGTGAGGTCCACGAGGTTGTTGATGGAGCGCTGTCCCATCACCCCGAGCTTGCGCACCAGCCAGCCCGGGGACGGGCCCACCTTCACGCCCTCGACCAACTGGGCCAGGTAGGACGGGCAGTCCGCCGCGTCCTCCACCTCGAGGTCGAACGTCACGCGGGCCGAAGCGCTCGCCGGCTGCGCCGCGAAGCGCGACTTGGCCCACTCGGTCCACTTGCCGCCGAGCGCCGCCTTCACCTCTCGCGCCAGGCCCAGCACGCCCATGCCGTCCGGGCGGTTGAACGGTATTTCCACCTCGAGCACGACATCGGGCTCGGGCAGGTAGCCGTCGATCGGCTTGCCCACTTCGAGCGTCGAGCCCTGGAGGTACGTGCCGAGATCCAGGATGCCGTCGTGCTCTTCGGAGATCAGCAGCTCGCGCGCCGAGCACAGCATGCCCTGGCTCTCCTCGCCTCGGATCTTCGCCTGCTGGATCACCAGCCCGCTCGGCATGGTCGTGCCCACGGTGGCGAGCGCCACCCTCATGCCGGCCGCCACGTTCGGCGCGCCGCACACCACGCGCAACTCGCCCGCACCGCTGTCCACGCGGCAGAGCTTCAGCTTGTCGGCGTTCGGGTGCTTGTCCGCCGCCAGCACCTGCCCGACAACGATGCCCGGATAGCGCCGCCCGTGCTGCTCCACGCCCTCGACGTAGAACCCGCGCGTGGTGAGCCACTCGGCGACCTGCTCGGGCGTGGCGTCGTACTCCACCCACTCCTTGAGCCAGCTGATGGGGAGTTTCATCCTAGAACAGCTCCAGGAAACGCACGTCGTTCTCGAGGAACTGCCGGATCTCGTGGATCCCGTGCCGGCCCATGGCGATGCGTTCGAGGCCCATTCCGAACGCGAAGCCTGTGACCTGCTCGGGGTCGTAGCCCACGGCGCGGAACACGTTGGGGTGCACCATGCCGGCACCGAGCACCTCCACCCACTTGGTGCCCTTGCACACTGGGCAGCGCCGGTCCCCGCCCTCGTCGCGCGTGCGGCCCGTGCCGGAACACGTGGCGCACTGCACATCCATCTGCACTCCGGGCTCCACGAACGGGAAGTAGATGGGGATGATGCGCGTGGGCACGTCGCGCCGGTAGATCGCGCGTGCGAACGTATTGAGGGTGGCCTTCAAGTCGGCCATGGACACGCCCTTGCCCACCGACAGGCCGTCGATCTGGTGGAACTGGTCCATGTGACTCGCGTCCACGGCCTCGGCGCGATAGACGCGCCCCGGGAACACCAGCCGGAGCGGCGGCTGTCGCTCCTCCATGGCGCGCACCCAGCCTGGCGACGTGTGCGTGCGCAGCACCACGTCGGGGCTCACGAAGTAGGTATCGTGCGCGTCGCGCGCCGGATGGTCGGGGGCGAAGTTGAGCTTGCCGAAGTTGTAGCCCTCGTGCTCCACCTCGGGGCTCGTGTACACCGAGTAGCCGAGGCCGTGGAACAGGTCGAGCAACTCGTCGCGCACCTGGGCCAGCACGTGCGGCCGCCCGCTCCACGGGCGTCGGCCCGGCAGCGTCACGTCGAGCGCGTTCGCGACTTGACCGGCTCGCTCCAGCGCTTCGCGTTTCGCTCGTTCCGTGGCTTCGAGCAGTTGCTTGCCCAGGTTGAGCGCTCGGCCGGAAACGCGCTTTTCCTCCACCGTGAGCGAAGGCATGAGCGCGAGCGCCTCGCTGAACGCGCCGTGTTCGCGCGACAGCGCGGCGTTGCGCACTACCTGGAGCGCGGCGACATCGGCGGCGCCGGAGATCGCCTCGGCATAGGGCGCCGTGGCCTTGCCGATGGACTCGCTCACCAGCAGAAGCGCCGCCATGCGCTCCCGGTAATCGGGGACCAGCGCGGACGGCTCGCCCCGCCGCCACGTGTCGTCGAGCCGCCGCGCGAGGATGCCGAGGACGTCGGCCACGGGCGCTACGCCGTCGCGCCCTTCGCCACCTCCGCCAGCTGCGCGAAAGCAGCCGCGTCGCGGACGGCCAGGTCGGCGAGCAACTTTCGGTTCACGTCCACGCTCGCCTTCTTGAGCCCGGCGATGAGCGTGCTGTAGGAGAGCCCGTTCAGGCGGGCGGCCGCGTTGATTCGCACGATCCACAGCCGGCGGAAATCACGCTTCTTCAGGCGGCGGTGCTCGTAGGCGAACTGCCCCGCGCGCTGCTGCGTCTGGAGCGCGGTCTTGTAGAGCTTGCTGCGGCCCGAGTAGCCACCCTTGGCGGCCTTGAGGACCTTCTTGCGCCGGGCGCGGCCGGGAACGACGGTCTTGGAGCGGGGCATCGGTCTATCCTCCTGCCCGCGCGGCTTGACCGCTCACACGGGACGGGTTCTCGAATTGTTCGAGCGGTGCGGGGTCAGCTCCCCAGCATCTTGCGCACGCGCGCCTGGTCCGCCTGGGCCACCACGAGGTTGGAGCCTTTCTTGCGCTTCGAATTGCGGCTGTCCGCGACCATGCCGTGCCGCAGGTTCGACGAGCGACGGATCGCCTTGCCGGTGCCGGAGAGTTTGAAACGCTTCCGCGCGGCGCGGTTGGACTTCATCTTGGGCATCGGGTGTTCCTTTCCTTCAATTCGCCGGGTGCGCCGCGTCCGCGGGGCCCTTCTCGGCACTCGGTTTGGTGGCGGGCTTCACCTGCTGCTGCTGCTGTTGCTGCGCCTTGGGTGAGAGCACGAGCGAAACGGTGCGTCCCTCGGCGCGGGGCGATTGTTCCACCACCGCAACGTCGGCCAGGTCGATCAGCACCTGCTCGATGATCTTGTATCCCAGTTCCTGGTGAGCCATCTCGCGGCCGCGGAACGTGACGGTGAACTTCACCTTGTCCCGCTGCTCGAGGAATTCGCGCGCGTGCTTCACCTTGAAGTCGTAGTCGTGGTCCTCGATCTTCGGACGCATCTTGACTTCCTTGAGCTGCATCTGGTGCTGCTTCTTCTTCGCCGCCTTGGCCGCACGGTTCGTCTCGTACTTGAACTTGCCGTAATCCATGATCTTGCAGACGGGCGGCCGTGCCGTCGGGGCGACCTCGACAAGGTCGAGTCCCTTGGCCTGGGCCATTGCGATCGCCTCACGCGTGGTGAGGATCCCGACCTGCGAGCCGTCATCGCCGATCACGCGGACCTGCGGGATGCGAATGCGCTCGTTGACGCGCGGTTCCTGAGACTTGCCCGGAATCGAAATGGTGTCTCCCTCCCCATGGCTTGTGGCAGGGCCGCTCCGCCGGCTCCCAAAAAAAGGGACGCCGGGCGGGGTGGCATGAGAAACCCCGCCCGGCGTCCGGGCCCGTGGGCCCTCCTCCGGCATGGCCAGGACCGGCACTTCGCTGTGGAAGGCAGGTCTTTCAGCCGAACCCGTTGCGAGACTTGAGGTCCGCTAGGGTGAGAAGCGCGGGGCTCCTACTTGTGAACGGGTGGCATCCTAGCCCAGTGCCCCTCCCGAGCACAACTGGAAGGGTGTCACGCGACGGGATCGTGCCCCGCCGGGAAGCATGCCCTACTTGCTTCCCCCCCGCACCTTCCTACTATCCCGCCCGCGGGGATCGATCGCCCCGCGAGGCCACCCCCCAGGCCGGGTTTTCCGAGCCGCCCTCCACGATCGAGTGAGCGGAGGCATGAGATGAGAATCAGCAACGGCTTCACAGCGTGTTGCACGGTCACCGGGCTACTCCTGGCGATGGCCACTGCCCCCGCGTCCGCGGGCGAGCCCCGGACGCACGATGGGTTCTTCCTGCGACTGTCCACCGGCTTCGGCGCGGCCAACGCCGACATCAGCGACGCGACCGGAAGCCTCGAGATCTCGGGCACGTCGGGAGACGTGAATATCGCCATCGGTGGCATGATGAGCCCCAACTTCGCACTGCACGGCACGCTCTGGGGCTGGAGCATGAGCGATCCGGACGGCAAGCTCACCCTCTCCGGCTTCGGGTCCGGTTCGGGCACGCTTAACGGCACGCTCACCATGGGCGCGCTCGGCGTGGGCGGCACCTATTACTTCATGCCGGCGAACTTCTACCTCACGGGCTCCGTCGGGACGGGCTCGCTCTCCGGCGACGGCGACATGGACGGAAAGACCAAGCCCGGGTTGGCTCTCGACGCCACCCTGGGCAAGGAGTGGTGGGTGGGCGACGCCTGGGGGATGGGCCTGAATGGCGGCGTGTCCTACTTCTCCTCCCAGGACGACACGATCATCGGCATCAATGAGAGCTGGTCGGGGCCGGCGTTCGCCGTACGCGTCTCGGCCACGTTCAACTGACGCGAGCGTGCGCTCACCCGCGCCCCCGGCGAGCTTGAGGCGCCTGGGGCGCGGGCGTTTCTCGCCGCGAGCCCGGTGCCTTGCGCGCAGGCCGGACCGCGGATCCCGCCGCCCGTTGACAGGCCGTGCCGCCCTGCCTAGCGTCCCGTGCCGTTCGGGTGGCCATCGTGGCCTCGAACCCAACCGGGAGGCACCCAGATGAAGCGCTTGATCCACGCCGCCGCCGTGCTCGCCTTGTTCGCCACCGCGTCCATCGCGTCCGCCGCGCAGGGGAACACGTTCATCGGCCTGCAGTTCATGTCGGCCACGGCCGACCTCGCGACCGAGTCCAGCTCGTTGTTCACCGGTTTCGCTCCCGCGTACGATCACTCCGAGTGGGGCGGCAAGTTCGAGTACTTGAACGTGCCGTCGGTGGGGGCGGCGTTCGTGCCGGCCTTGTTCTCTTCGCTGAACAGCCCGTAGCCAGCGGAGAAGTTGAAGGCGTAGTCCTCGGACATCATGCTCCAAAGCTCGGCCTTGAAGCCCCACTCCGAGTGGTCGTACGCCGGGGCGGATCCGTTGCCGAACTCGCCGGCGAGGTCCGCCGTACCCGAGACAAGCTGCAGCCCGAGGAACGTGGTTCCCTGATTGGCGGACGCGATGGACGCGGTGGCGAACAAGGCGAGCACGGCGGCGGCGTGGATCAAGCGCTTCATCTGGGTGCCTCCCGGTTGGGTTCGAGGCCACGATGGCCACCCGAACGGCACGG
>JANNKI010000463.1:0-3894 GCA_031396225.1 bacterium
CGTGCAGGTCGTGGATGCGCCCACGCTGCGTCTCGGTGAGGTCGAGCTGCGCCCACCTTCCGAGCATTCCCATACCGCCCCCGCGCATCCCGTGCAGGCCCATGCCGCCGCGCGCCCCGCCCATGTGCATGCCGAGACCCATCCGCCCGCCCGGTCCGCGCACGACGTGCCGGCGAACGATGCGGCGTTCGCCATCGGGACCGACGCTCTCCTGCTTCGAGTCGCCACCGGCCTCGTCAGCGTCGAGAAACAGGTCGTCCTCCAGGCCGAGCGCGAACAACTCGTCGTGCTCCGACCATGCGTCAACGGCACCCGTCACATCCTCCGGCGCGTACGGCGCGGGACGCGAGACCTGGTCTGCGTGTGGCGCCGGAGCGGACCCGTGCTGGGCCCACGCGCCGACCGGCAGGGCCATCGCCACCGCGAGCGCCATCCATCTCATGCGTGCGTTCATCTCGTCGTGTCTCCTTCTCTTCCGGGTGCCACCCGGAGGTTGCGCGGGCCGCGCCCGCGAGGTTCGCCAGGGATCCGCTCCCTCACCACGACGCGCCACTGTCCGCGCTGTTCCGGGGTGAGGTGACGTTCGATACGTGCATGCAAGCTGTCGCGCACTCCCGCGAAGTCGCCGCGCGTGCGTTCGATCTCGCCGCGGATGGCGCTTGCCTGCGCCGGCGTGAGCCCGAGAAGCTTCTGGAGTCGCGGCACGAGGACGTGGGGTGACGGGATGCCGTGTTCGCCCGGTGGACCGCGGCGGGACATGCGATGCATGCGCTCTCCGAAGCGATGGCCGCCCGACGTGAGGTGATGGCGCGAGAACACGACGCCCCCCATGAATCCGAGCGCCGAGCCCAGGCAGAGGGCGGACACCACCGCGAGGATGACGGCGGCGCGATTCACGGCGACACCTCGTCGCTGTCAGCACTCGCGGCGCCGGCGGCATCCAGGCCGAGCCCGAAGCTGCCGTCGTCGCCCAATAGCGCCACGGTGAGGGCGCTCGCATCGGCGCTCTCGCCGCCGGGCGTCGAGAGCAGCACATTGCCCGTCCACGCGCTCACCACGAGCAAAGCCGCCGAGGCGGCCAGCGCCGCGGGACGCGCGAGCCAGCGCAGCCATGCCGGCTCCGGCTCACGAGTCGCGAGCCGGCGGCGGACGCGAGCGAGCGTCGCCGCATCGGGCTCGGCCCGGAGGGTCGCGGCGAGCCGCAGCCAGCGCGGAATGTCCGTGTCGTCGTGTTCGTGGTTCATTCACTCCACTCCTTCAAGTCCGCTCGCAGCGCTTCGAGTGCGCGTGCGAGCCGCGACTTCACCGTGCCCAGCGGCACGCCGAGCGCGCCGCGCATCTCCTCGTGTGACATCTCCAGCCGGTGCCGCATCACCACCGCCTCGCGCTGGTCCACCGGTAGTCGGGCGATCGCCTGATCCAGCCGATTCGCCATCACCCGCTGGTCCATATGTTCGTCCCAACCCGCCACCGGGTCGAACCGCAACCCGGGGTCCTCGACGGGCGTGGGCCCATCGAGCGACGCGGCCACGAAGCGCCGGCGCCGGAGCCGATCGCGGCACAGGTTGGCGGTGATGCGCAGCATCCAGGTGCGCACGCCGCGCTCGCCTCGAAACCCGGGGCCCGCCTCGTGCGCGCGCATCAACGCCTCTTCGACCACGTCCTGCGCGTCGGCCGCGTCGCGCAGCATGCTGCGCGAGAGCGTGGCCATGGCGCCACCGAAGCGCTCCAGGAGCTGCTCCAGTGCGGCCATGTCCTTGCGGCGAAGTGCGGCGATCAGTTCGCGCTCGCCGGCGTCGGCCAGGGGATGTCTCCTTTCCGGGAATCAAGACGAATGAGCCCGCCCAGGGTTCCCGGTGAGAAACTACCCCCGGACGAAGCCCTTCGCAGGAAGTCGTCCCTTGACCACCCCGTGAGGACCGTCCGACACTGCGCGCGACACCGGGCGTCGCCATCGAGAGGACCGCACGATTGCACCTGTTCCTGGCCACGCTGCTCGCGCTGGCTCAAGCTGACTCCGCCGGCGTCCCGCGTTCCGACAGCATCTCCGCGCTCCGCGACTCGAGCCGAGAGGTGCGCCGCTTCCCAGTCATCGAAGTGACCGCCGGGCGCGTGCACGACATGCGCTCGAGCGCCACGGTGCACACGGTGACGCCGGAGGTGCTCCGTGACCTGCCGCTCACGAGCCTCGCCCAGGCGCTGGCACTCCAGCCCGGTGTGGTGGCGGTGGGCGAGGACCTGCACGTGCGTGGCGGCCGCGCGGGCGAGACGCAATGGACGCTGGGCGGGCTGACGCTCAATGAGCCATTACGCGATCGCGCTCCTGAACTGCCGCTGTTCGCCATCCAGCGCGCCGATCTGCTGAGCGGGGGGCTGGACGCCGAGCACACCGGGTCGCTGGCGGGCGTGCTCGATGTGCGCACGTGGAACGCTGGTGCGCGTCCGAGCGGCGCGATGCGCTGGCTCTCGAGCGGACGCCGCGGGACGGCTTTCGACTGGCTTGGCGGTCGCGCCTCTTCGCCGTTGCCCGTGGCCGGGCTGGGCGTGGTGGGCGCTGCCGAAGTGCGGCTCGACGATGCGTTCGTGCCGCAACGCCCGTCGCGCGGTCGCAGCGAGACGCTCGGGCGGCGCTTCGGCTGGCGCAACGAGAACCACCTGCTCGGCTGGGCCAAGCTGGCGCCCGTCGCCGATCCACAGGCGTTCTCGCTCGAGGTCATGGGCTCGCGAGCGGTATCGCAGCCTTACGATCCGATGTTCACGTGGAACGACAGTCTGATGATCTACACGCTGACCCCGCCACCGGATGAGACTGGCACTCCCACGCTCGACAGCATGAACATCTTCTACCGCGCGGCAGACCACCAACCGGTGAGCGAGACGCGGCGCATCACCACCATCGCGCAGACTGCTCGTCTCGGGCCGCGCTTCCAGTGGCGAGTCTCGATCGGCTGGCAGCACGGCACCGAACTGGTGTCGCCGGGACTGCGCCGGGACCCGCGGAGCCTGCTTCCCGGGGAGAAGCTGCGGTTCGGTCAGACGATGGATCCGCAGCGCGACCCGTTTCGTGCCTATGCCGGCGAATGGCCGTACTTCAAGCGTACGCGCGCCGATCGCTGGCAGGCGGCGTTCTCGGCGTCGGTGGTGCAGTCCGCCAGGAGCCGTGTCGGGTTCGGCGCCGGGGCGCTATGGGACGACGTGGAGCTCTACGAACTCGACAGCGCGCTCCCCACCAGCGACCTGATCGACACGCTGCGCACGTTCCGCACGCGCGCGCCCGGCGGCTGGGCGTACGTGCAGCACCGTTGGGAGCACGAGGGATTGGTGTGGAACGGCGGACTGCGCGCGCAGATGTTCGACGCGGGCCGTGACGCCCGCGCCCGCGCGGGAACGTCGCCTTCGGTCGGCGGGCCCGCGCCGGACATCCGTGCGAACGGCGCCACCTGGACGTTCTCGCCCCGGCTGGGGCTGGCATTCCCGCTGTCGGTGCGCGACGCCATGTCGATGAGCTACGCGCGCATCCACCAGCCGCCCGGGCGCGAGTACCTGTGGCACAACCGACTGCTGATCTACAGTCGTCGCCCGCTGGGCGACCCGACATTGATTCCAGGCGAACTCGTGACCTTCCAAGCCAGCGTGAAGCACCTGCTCGACGAGCGTTGGTCGGCCCAGGTGTCGGTGTTCTCCCGCGACCTCTACGGCCAGATCGGCGTGGCCAACGATGCCTACTTCTCGGGCACGTTCCGGCCGCGCTATCAGAACTCGGAGTACGGGCACGCCAAGGGCTTTGAGTTGGCGCTGCTGGCCGGCGCGCGGCGGGCTCCGGCCGCGCACGCCGCGCAGCGCGCGTCGGCGTTCCGCCGATTCCTCACCGGCGAGTTCTCGCTCCGCTACACG
>JANNKI010000473.1:0-15934 GCA_031396225.1 bacterium
CTCGCTTGCGGTCAATCGCGCCGCAATGGTATGCATGGCCATGCAATGCGACGAGAACACTCTCGACTGCACCGGTCCTACGCGGCGCTGGCCCCGCCCCGGCGGTTCCAGCTGCTGCTGCTCCTCCTCTCCGGTGTGGACCGGAGCGTGAGCCAATTGGCCCGCGCCGTCCGCCTGAGCCAGTCGTGCACCACCCGGCACCTACAGTCGCTCGAGCGCGCGGGGCTGGTGAAGCGCGAGCGGGACGGGAAGCGCGTCGTGTTCCGGCCCGCGCCGCGTGACGCGGCCGCCCGGGACGTGCTGGCTTCGCTGGCCCACTCGGCGGAGGCAGCCGTTTTCGAGGCGGGGCTCGCCCTCCCGGCCGTTCCGATCGCCTCGACCGCGGAGCTCGAGCCCCTGATGGCTGCGCCGACACTTCGCGAGCGGCCCGGGCGGCCCGAGCCCGACGCCACGCACGAGACGTCGGAATCTGGTATTACGTCGACCTCCCGTGCGCGCCCCGCCCGGTATCGCTCGGAGATCGAGGATTACCTCCTCTAGGCCACTTCAGGGACGAAACGAACCTATGCGCGTCGGTGCAATTGATATCGGCTCCAACTCCGTGCGACTGCTGGTGGCCGAGATCCCGGACCCCGAGCCCTGGGGCCCGGATCTGGAGACGGTCGCGCGAGCCGGGGAGGCCTGCCGGCTGGGCCGTGGCCTGCACGAGACCGGCCGTGTGGACGAGGAACTGGTGGAGCGCGCTGGCGTGCTCGTGGGCGAGTTCCTGCGCCGCGCCCGCTCGCTCGGGGCTCGCCACGTGGTGGCCGCCGCCACGGCGGCCCTCCGGCGAGCCACCAACGGCGCCGCCGCCGCCGAACGGGTGAGCGAGGTGGCCGGCGTGCCGGTGCGGATCCTGAGTGAGGCCGACGAGGCGCGGCTCGTCTATCGCTCGGTCATCATGGGGCTCGGCAAGAGCGCGCGTGGCAGCCAGTGCGTGGTCTTCGACCTGGGCGGAGGCAGCACCGAGGTGGTGAGCGGCGTGGGGGAGCGGCTCGGGCGCTGGACCAGCCTGCCGTTCGGCGCGGTCACGCTCACCGAGCGGCTGCTGGCGCACGATCCGCCCACCTCGGATCAGCTGCACGAATCGCGAGAGTGGGTGCGAAGCGAACTTATGCATGGCTGTGCATCTTTCCCGGAGCGCTCGGCCGTCCTGGCCGGCGTGGGCGGTACGATCACCGTGCTGGCCGCGCTCGACGCAGGGATGAACACCTATGACCCCAGCCAGCTCGAGGGGGCCTACATGCCCAGGGCCCGGGTGCTGGCCCTGGTGGATCAGCTCATCCACGCCAGCCAGGCCGAGCGGCGCGCCATGCCCGTGATGGGAGAGGGAAGGGCGGACATCGTGGGCACGGGGGCGCTGGTGGTGGAAGGGCTGCTCGAGCGCTTCCAGGCGCCGGGCCTGATCTGCTCCACCCAGGGGCTTCGCTACGGACTCGCCCGACTTGCCGCCGAGGAGTGGCGAGCGCTCCAGGCAGGGTGACCGGGCGGGCTGCCACCCCTCGCGGCTTGCCCGCCCGGCAAGGACTTTTCCTTCCGAGAATAGCCGTTGACCTGCGCTTCACAACGGGCGGATACTCCCGGCAGGCAAGCGCAGGTCCCCTCGAACAAAACCTTGGCGTTCCCGGTACCTCCACCCGGGCAGGCACAACTTTTTTTCTTCCACTGAGGGAACTAGTGTCGGAGGGAGCAGGCACCGCATGAAGAATCGTAAGAGCAGCAGACTACTCATCACCTTGGTCCTCGCAGCCGCCATGCTGACGGCGCTCGGGTCTGAGGCCTTCGCGTCGGGTGGCATGCGTGGGAAGTTCGACCGCACCACCTCTGGCAGCGAGGCGTTCAAACCCGGTGTCAGTCCCCTGGCGGGTGAACCGGAAGTGCCGCAAGGCGCGCCGTTGCCTCCGAAAGTCGGCAACTCCGCGATGAGCGTGCGCGCACTGTCCTACTGGTCGCTGCGATTCCAATGGTCGATGCGAGTCATGCTGACTCAGCTGCCAAGACGCTTCCCTTAGAGCATTCAGGGTCGCGATTCTCGAAGAGGCTCGGGCGCATCGGAACGAACCGCCGATGTTGCCCACCGGGTTTGTGACGAATTCGAGGGTTCGAACGTGCAGAAATCCACTCCCCCAGATCCCACCGTTGCGGGCCCCCGGAAGCCGGGGATCTCGCAAAACGAAGCGATCGGAGATCTTCACCTCGCAGCCGATGCTTACGCGAACGCCCTCGAGGCGTATCGCGGTGCATTCGCCGAACTCGGGCCCGACGCTCTTGAAGAGCGCGTCCGCCTGCTGCTCCGGATCTCCGATGTGGAGAAGCTCCGCGGTAATCTGAAGGAAGCCCTTGCCGAGGCGCTCCGCGCACGCGACCTGACTCGGGGCGTGGCGGGACCGCGGCTGCGCGCCCGCGTGGCCTCGCGCATCGCCTATCTGTGGATCGAGCTGGGGTCGCCACGCCGCGCTCGCCGCTACGCGCTGCATGCCTACCATGTGCTGCGCGATACCGACGACCACCAGACGGTGGCGCAGGTTTCGCTCACGGTGGGCCTGGCACTCGCGCGCACCGGACGTCCTCACGAATCCATCGACTGGCTTCAGAACGCGGCCGCCACGTTCCGCCGCATCGAGGATGCCGACGGATTGGTCACGTCGCTCAACAACCTGGGAATGGTGCACAAGAACCTCCGCGAGTGGCGGGAGGCCACGCGCTTCCTCGAGCAGGCACTCGAGATCGACGAGCGCAAGGGCCTGTTCGCGCGCATGCGCGGCCACCACCAGAACCTGGGCCTCATCCGCTACCGCCTCGGGCAGTGGGAGCTGGCCGAGGAGCATTTCCGCCAGTCCCTGCGCATCTCGCGCGAGATCTCGCACGCTCCGGGTGAGGCCAACGCGCAGCTCGCGCTCGGCCTGCTCGCCCGGCGCCGCCGTCAGCTCGATCGCGCCGAGGAACACCACCGTCGCGCACTGGAACTGGCGAACGCGTCCGGAGCGCGTCGCGAGGCCGAGTTGGCGCGTGAGTTCCTGGCCGAGGTCGAGATCGACCGCGGAAACGGTCCTGCGGCGCTGGCGCTGATCGAGCCCGCCCTGGAAGAGGCGCGCTCGCAGGCTCCCCACGGCGACGTGACCATGGAGCTCACGATCCGGCTCGGCATGGCGCTGCGCTTGGTGGGCCGCCACGACGAGGCCCAGGCGCACCTGCTGCGCGGTCTCGCCATGGCCGAGAGCTCGGGTGATCGCATCGAGCACTCCATCGCGCTCCGCGAGCTGGCGCACCTCGATGCCCTGCGCGGCCAGGCGGGCAGCATGGAGTCGCGCCTGCGCGCGGCGGCCCAGATGTTCGAGCAGCTGGGCGAGCTCTACGAGCTGGCCACCACGCTCGCGGCGTGGCCCGAGAACCTCGCCGTGCTGTCCTCGAGCGTGCGCGGTCGGCTGGCGCTCGAGCCGGTGGCCGACGCGGCGCGGCGCGCGGCACTCATCTTCCGCCAGTTGAACGTGGTCCCGCGCGCGGCCGAAGCGCTGCTGTCGCTGGCGCGGCTCGAAAGCGAGCGCGAGCACTACGACCAGGCGCTGTCATTGTTGGAGCAGGCCGAGCACTGGCTCTCCGAGTCCAGCGACCCCGAGGCCGAGGGCCGTGCGGTGGCGCTTCGTCGCGAGATCGAGCGCCAGTACGTCGCGGTGTCGCTCTCCACGTGCAACGATTTCCGGGCGCTGGAAGAGGCGAACCGCCTGTTCCGCGAGACCGCCGACGTGGACAGCCTGCTCGCGCAGATCGTCAAGCTCGCGGTCGAGCATGCGGGCGGGGATCGCGGCTTCGTGGCGTTCAGCTCCGCGCCCGGCCGGCTCGACGTCGTGGCCCAACATGGGCTGGGGCGCGACCGCGCCCGGCGCATGCTGCGCGTGCTCGAGACCGTTGCGGGCAACCGCTTCACCGAGAACGGCCCCATCTTCTCCAGCCGCGTCGCAGCCGATCCGCGCTTCAGCGTGGCGCTCGCCGACGCGCTCGAGGGTGTGGGCTCGCTGGTGTGCGTGCCGCTCAACTTCCCGTCGCAGGCGGTGGGCATGGTCTATCTCGATCGCCTGAACGACAACCTGCTGGGCGCGTTCAAGCAGCGTGAGCTCAACCTGCTCGCCGTGCTGGCCAACAGCGCCGCCGTGGCGGTCGTCGAAGCACAGCGCAGCCTGCTGCTCGCCGAGAACCAGCAGTTGCGCGATCAGTTGCGCCCCGTCCCGGGGTCCGAGCGCGTGGTGAGCCAGTCGCGCGAGGTGGCGAGCATCCTGACGCTGCTGCGCAAGGTGTCCGACAGCTCGGCCACCGTGCTGTTCATGGGCGAGACCGGCACCGGCAAGGGCATGTTCGCGCAGGTGGTGCACGAGACGTCGAATCGCCGCGATCGGCCGTTCGTGCAGGTCAACTGCGCCGCACTCCCCGAGCACCTGCTCGAGTCCGAGCTGTTCGGCTACGTCCAGGGCGCGTTCACGGGCGCCACCCGCGACAAGCTGGGGCTGTTCGAAGAGGCGGCCGGCGGCACCATCTTCCTGGACGAGATCGAGAAGATCCCCGAGGCCGTGCAGGCCAAGCTGCTGCACGTGCTGGACCGCGGCGAGATCCGCCCGGTGGGCGCGACGCGCACCCGCAAGGTGGATGCACGCGTCATCTGTGCGACCGGCGGCGACCTGCGCGAGCGCATCCGCGAGGGACGCTTCCTCGAGGACCTCTACTACCGGCTCAACGACATCACCGTGCGTGTGCCGGCGCTGCGCGAGCGGCGCGAGGACATCCCGGTGCTCGCGCAGCACTTCCTGGCGCTCTATTCGCGGCAGATGGACAAGCCCGTGCGCGGATTCGCGCCCGAGGTCATGCACATGTTCCTGCAGGCGGAGTGGCGCGGCAACGTGCGCGAGCTGGAGAAGACGGTGAAGCGCATGGTGGTGCTCGCGGACGAGGGCGACGTGCTCGGCGTGGACCTGCTGCCGGTCGAGATGCGCGAGGAGCGTGCGGCCGCGGAGCATGGCGCAGAGGGCGCGGCGAACGGAACGCACGGAGAAGCCGGCGCCGCCAAGGGCGCGCGCACGCTCCGCAAGAGCGTGTCCGAGCTCGAGCGCAAGCTCATCGTCGAGGCGCTCGATCGCTTCCATGGCAACAAGGCGCGCGTCGCGCGGGAGCTGGGCCTGAGCTACCCCACGCTGCTGAGCCGCATCCGCTCGTATGGCCTGGAGGGCAGCCGACAGTAAAAGAGTTTCACGCATGTCACTATAAAATTGGTTGCCTACCAATACGGCCCCGCGCAACGACTTGTGAGCGCGGGGCCACTGCTTTGGAGATACCTTTTCACTTCGGGGCATCGCGGGGGCTCGGCGGCGGTCATGAGTGCACCTCGACCGTGGCGAGTTACACACGGGGTGACAACAGTTTAGGAGAATGTCCACGAAAGGACCGGTAGCTGGCACGCGGGGTGCTCTGTCATACAGGCGGAGGGGGGGACCTCCAAAGAAGCCCGCAGCACCGGCAAATCATCGCCGCGCAGATGATCTGAGCTAGCCGGTTCGTCGAGGGCCGGTCGAGGGTACGAGCCCCGTCTGAACTGACAACGCATCGTCCTTCACGTCCGGCTAGCTTGGACAACCACAAGACGACTTAAAGACGACTTCAAGATTCCTCCGTGGGATGGAGGGACGGCTCTCGCCAGGACCGCAAAAAGAACCCGGTCAGCGGTTCCGGTGCGCAGAGATCCATCCCCGGGGGTCCTTCGGACACCGGTCGATCGCGAGGTAGGCCAACACTGGGGGATGTCCAGGCTTAAGTCGCGACGCAACTCGATCGGTGTCCCTTATCGTCAGCCGGTGTAGCGCCCGTCACACACCTGAGTCCGCGGCGCACACCGCACCGCCGCCGGGGTAGCTCCCCGGCGGCGGTTTCCATTGCGGGAATGCGCGAAAATCCTGCATTTCGCCCGTAAAACCGACGTCCCGGGGCCCGCAGGAGCCTGCTCCGCGCCGATGGCACACCGGTTGCCCTGTAAAGGCGGTGTCCCGTTTCGATTCCGTCCGTCAGGAGGAACACCCCATGCGCAAGGCGATCCCGATCCTGCTGGCTCTCGCCGCCGTCGGCCTGGCCGGCTGCAACGAGACCACCACGGCGCCCCGCGACGTCATCCCTCCAGCCGCTCCGCGCGGCTTCTACAGCGTGACCGGCGACGGTCAGGTGTCGCTGCAGTGGTTGGCCAACACCGAGGGCGACGTGAGCGGCTACCGGCTCTACATGGCCCCGTGCGCCACCGGCGCCGACTGCCCCTACGACCGCATCGGCAGCACGTCCGCCACGCAGTACGTGGCCGGCGGTCTCGCGAACGGCGTCACGCGCTTCTACGCTGTGGCGGCCGTGGACCACGCCGGCAACGAGAGCCCGCTCTCCTACGAGACGGTGTTCGACACGCCCAGGCCCGCCGGCAGCGCAACGCTCAACAACTTCGTCAATGGCGCCGCGGGGGCAGGTTGGGATTTCTCGGCGTTCATCAACAGGTCCTCGAACGACGCGCAGACGGACATCTTCTACGGCTACAATGGCAGCGTGAACCAGATGTTCACGAAAGACGTCCTCACCGATATCCAGGACGCGGGTTACGCCTCGAGCCTCGATGCCGTGGACTTCGCACCGAATGATGGCTGGTCGCCGACGGGCACGGTCGAACTGATCCCAGGACACTGCTACATCGTGTGGACGCGCGATGATCACTACGCCAAGTTCAGGGTCAACGGCCTGTCTCCCACGGCGGTGAGCCTCACCTGGGCGTACCAGACGGCGGCGGGCAATCCCGAGTTGAAGGCCCGACCCGTCAGGGCCGAGACCGCGACGCCGCGGCCGCTGGCCTGGCTGCGGTAGCAAGCAAAGGAGAGAGCCATGAGACCCACGTCGAACATGCTCGCGCGCTCGATCCCGCTGGCGGCGATGCTGCTCGTCCTCGTGGCGGCCCCGGCCCTGGCGCGCCGTATCGACGTCGAGGTGTGGACCGACCGCGGCGACGATGCCGTGTACCAGGCAGGCGAAGCGATGCGCGTGAAAGTGCGCACCACCGAGGACGCCTACCTGCTGGTGTACGAGATCGACACGGACGGAGACGTGAACCTGCTCTACCCATGGAAGCGCGGCACCGGTCACGTGGAGGGCCGCCGCACGGTGCGGCTCCCGGACGAGGGCTCGGACTACCAGTTGGTCGTTGAACAGGAGACCGGCCAGGGCTTCCTCGTGGCCGTGGCCTCCGATCGTCCGTTCCGCGACCTGCCGTGGTTCCTGCGCCCCTTCGACCCGCAGGCCGCGAGCGTCGGCTATGAGGGCGCCCCGGAGGGCGCCGAAAGTTCAGAGGAAGGATTCGACGAGCAGGGGCGCGTCGTGGGCGATCCGTACGTCGCGATGGAGCGCATCCGCCGCCGCGTGATGGAGCGGCCCGGCGACACCGAGCGCTTCGCGAGCGCCTACTCCACCTACTACGTGCACGAGCAGGTGCGGTACCCCCGCTACCTGTGCAATGACTGCCACCGCCCGAACCGCTGGGCGTGGTGGAACGGCTTCGACCCCTACTATGCGCAGTGCAGCGTCATGGACTTCCGGGTCAACTGGTCCTGGTACTGGGGCCCGCAGGTCTGGACCGCGTACGTGCCCTACTACTACTACGTCGTGCGCACCGACTGCCCGCCGCGTTACTCGCCGTGGGTGGGCAGCCGTAATCGCTTCTCGTCGTGGGACGGTTGGGACCGCTGGGCCGACCTGTGGGGCGGCCAGCTCCGCCGCTACAAGCCCACACCTGCGCCGGTCGCCTACACGCCGCCCCCGCCGCGAGGCATGATCTGGCGGAAGGGCGAGACCCCTCCCGGCATGGTGCCCACCGACGTGCGGCGGCAGACGGGCACGCCCGGCAATCGTCCGCAGACCTGGCTCAACCGCGATCGCGGCGACGGCAAACCCGTGTGGAGAAACGGCCCGACGCCGCCGCCCGGCGGCCTGAAGGGGCGTGAGGGCGTCGCGCCGCGAACCGGCGGAGCGGGCAATCCCGACCGCCCGTGGGGCCGCGGCGACTCCCGGGGCAGGTTGCGTCCGGGTGGTGGCGACGGCCCGGCGGCGCCCGCGCCGCGGGACGAATCGGCCCCGCCGACGCCGCGCGAAGAGCCGACGTGGCGCAGGGGCGGCGATTCCCCGCCGCGCGAGGCTCCTCGGAAGGAACCTCCACCCAGCGATCCGGGGTACAAACAACCACCACCGCCGTCGTCCGAACCGCCGCGCTGGACGCCACCGGCGTCCAAGCCCGACCGGCCCGACCCCCCGAAGGGGAAGGGCGGGCGTGGGGGTGGCAAGGGCTGACCTCGGCGGCGCGAAACGCGGGTGGGCCCGGGAGCTCACCCGGCCCACCGGCGACCGATGCCCTATGATGCCGCGTCGCTCTCGAGCGGCGGCAGCTCACGGGCTGCCGTCGCTCGTTCGTATCCACCGCCTCGCTGGAGAGCCACTTGAAGCCAGTTCGCACGCTCGTGATCGTCCTCGCTGCGGCCCTGGCCGCCTCGTCCGCCGCCGCCGGCCAGCCGGGCTTCGCGTTCCTCGAGGTGCCCGCCGGCGCACGTGCGGCGGCCATGGGCGGCGCGTACGCCTCGGTGGCGAAGGGGGCCGATGCGGCGTTCTGGAACCCGGCGGGACTCGCGACCTTCCAGGGCAGCCAGCTCTCGGCCACGCACACGGAGACTTACGAGCGGCTGCGCCACGACCAGGTCGCACTCGCCGGCCGGCTCTTCGGCGGCGGGCTCGCGGGTTCGTTGCGGGCCATGTACTCCGAGCCCATCGCCGAGCGCGACGACCTCGGCAACGTCATCGGCTCGTTCGGCTCGCACGACCTCGAGTTCCTGGCCGGCTATGGCCGCGAGCTCTCGGGCGGCATGAGCCTGGGTGTGACCGCACAGGTCGTACGCGAGCGCATCGCCGAGCTTGCCGCGACCACGTGGGCCATGGGGGCGGGCGCGGCGTGTGACGTGGGCGTCCTGCCGGGCGGTCGCGCCAGCCTGAGCGTGCACAACGTGGGCCCCGCCGGGCACTATCTGCTGGACGGTGTTCGGGGCCAGCCCGTGAAGCTGCCCACCGCGCTTCACGCCGGGCTCTCCCTGAAGCACGGCGTGCTCCAGAACTTCACCGGCCTGGTGGCACTCGAGGCCCGCGCCACGCGCGGCCGCAAGGCGCTCGTCTCCCTGGGCGGCGAGCTGGACTCGCCCGCCGGCGCGGCGCTGCGCATGGGTTTTCGCGCAGGTGACGACGTGGCCTCGTGGACCGCTGGCGCGGGCTGGCGCGCGAGTGCCTTGAGCGTGGACTACGCCTACGTGCCCTCGCGACTCGAGCTCGACGACACGCACCGATTCTCGCTCACGGCGAGGTTCTGACACGGGCAGGCTACCAGGCGGGCGCCGGCCAGGTCTTGAGTTCGAGACGGCCCTCTGTGAGCTCCACGTAGCTGAAGCGCTCGATCCAGTCGCCGAGCACGAAGAACTCCCGGCCCGGCTCGCGGCGCTCGTACGTGTGATGGAAGTGCCCGATCAACACCCCGTCGTGCCCGCTGCGGAACGCCGGCTCGGCGATCTCGCGCCAGAGCGGGTCGGGCCGGAGCGGCCCGACGCCGCGCGAGTGACGCGACCAGCGCGACACGGCGTGCGCCAGCGGGATCCCCAGGTCGGGGTGCAGCAGGCCATAGAGGGCGATGCACGCGGGCGCGCGCAGGACGCCGCGCAGGAACTTGTAGCCCAGGTCGCCGCCCACCAGGCCGTCGCCGTGGTGCAGCCACAGCCGGCGGCCCTGCGCTTCCACCGTGACCAGCCCGTCGAGGGTGCGGATGCCGAGCGAGTCGCGGAAGAACGTACCCAGCCAGAAGTCGTGATTGCCGTTCAGGTAGGCGATGTCCACGCCCGACTCGCGCAACCGGGAGAGGATCGCGAGCGTGGCGAAGTGGCGGCGGGGGATGGCGGTGCGGTACTCGAACCAGAAGTCGAACAGGTCGCCCACGATGTACAGCGACGACGCACGCCCCACCAGCGAGTTCAGGAAGTCGTGAAGTCGCGCGGTGCGCGCGCCCTCGCGGTCGGCGGAGTCCACCCCCAGGTGGGCGTCGGAGACGAAGAACACGGACGAGGCGTGCATGACGGGCCAGCATAGACCGCGTGACGCGAACCTCGCCAACCCTGGCGGCACGCGCCGCGGCCTTCGGCGCGGCGGCCATTCGTGCAGCGCGCGTGAAGTGCGGTCCCGGCCGGCCGCAGCCGTGGGTGGAATCCCCGCGCCGGTGGCGCGTGCTCGGGCTTGATGCAACCTCCGGGGGCGATCGCCTATCCGAAGGGACGACGCGCCCACCCGGCGCGAGCGCATTTGACGGGCATGTGACAGCGAACCTCTATCGCGCGGCCCCCGTCGCGCCGTAAGCTCATCTCCACTCGTTTCCCACGGCCAGACTGCCGATATTGAACAGACCGAATCGCAACGGAGGAACCTCCACGATGAACGGCAACCGGGTCACTTCCCCACGCAGCTACTTTCTCGGCGCCGCGGCGCTGGTCGCCGCCGGCCTGGTGCTCGGACTGGGCCTGAGCGCCGGGCTCAACCTGCCGCGTGTCTCGCGCGCGTCCAACGTCGCGCTGGCCGCCTCCAGCAACTCCGCTCCGCTTCCGGAGAGCCCATTCGTGGCGCTCGTGGAACGGGCGCTGCCCGCGGTCGTGTTCATCGACGTGACCAAGAAGGTGGGCGGTGAGGGCGGGGACTCCTCGGACGAGTTCATGCGCCGCTTCTTCGGCCAGCCCATGCCGCGGCAGCAGCGCGTGCCGTCGTCGGGCTCGGGCTTCATCATCGACAGGGAAGGCCGCATCCTCACCAACAATCATGTCGTGCGTGACGCCGAGAACATCAAGGTCACGCTGAACGACGGGCGCACGTTCAAGGCCACCACCGTCGGTGCCGATCAGGCCACCGACGTGGCGGTGATCAAGATCGACGGTTCGAACCTGCCGGTGCTGCCGCTCGGGGATTCCGAGAAGCTGCGCATCGGCGACTGGGCGATCGCCATCGGCAACCCGCTCGGCGACCTGCGCGGTTCGGTCACGGTGGGCATCATCAGTGCTCAGGGTCGCAGCAACCTCAACATCTTTGGCGGCACACCGGACTACCAGGACTTCATCCAGACCGACGCCAGCATCAACTTCGGTAACTCGGGCGGACCGCTGTGCAACATTCGCGGTGAGGTCATCGGCATCAACACCGCGATCAACACGAGCGGCCAGGGCATCGGGTTCGCCATCCCCATCAACCTCGCCCGCCACGTGGCGGAGCAGCTGGTCGCGCACGGCACGGTGAAGCGCGCCATGATCGGGGTGACGCTCGCGAACATGACGCCGGAGATCGCCGAGGGCTTCGGGCTCGGCAGCCAGCAGGGCGTCATCATCCAGAGCGTGTTCGCGGGCTCGCCCGCCGAGCGGGCCGGCCTGCAGCGCAACGACGTCATCGTGGAGATGAATGGCCAGCCGGTCACCGACCGCGACAAGTTCCGGCTGAAGATCGCCGACACGCCGTCCGGCACGCGCGTGCGGCTGGCCGTGCTGCGCGACGGCAAGCGCGTGGCGACCGAGGTCACGCTCACCGATCGCGACGACAGCGTGATCAGCGGTCGCGTCACGCCGCCGGTCGGCGAAGACACCGAGAACATCGGCCTTGCGGTGCGCGACCTCACGCCGAGCGAACGCACCGAGCTCAAGGTGGAGTCCGGCGTGCGCGTCACCCACGTGGCCGACGGCAGCGAGGCGCAGCAGAAGGACATCCAGGTCAACGACGTCATCGAAGAGGTGAACCGGGTCGCGGTGTCCGACACTCGTGAGTTCCGCGCCGAGGTGTCGAAGGTGCGCAAGGTTGGCAAGCCCGTGGTGCTGATCGTCAACCGAAACGGCGCCACGCGGTTCGAAACGCTCAAGCTCGACAAGTAGCTCCCCAGACGGTGGAAGTCGGATGACTCGGGCGGGAGGCGACGGTCGTCGCCTCCCGTCACACCATGGACGGTGGAAGGGGGCAGGGCCAAGATGATCCTGATGCGTGGATCGAGCCGGACGCTGCGGACCGCGGTATTGGCGGCCGTCGTGGCGATGGTTGCGGGCGGGCCGGACGCCGCACGCGCCCAAGCCGCGCCCGTCACCAGTCCCCCCGGCGCCGTGCAGCTCACCGGCATGCGCACCTGGGCTTCGCCCGGTGGCACGCGGGTGGTGTTCGAGTTCAACGCCAAGGTGACGCCCGTCGCGCCGGATTCCGGCGTCGGCCCGCAGCTGGTCGTGGCCGTGCCCATGCTGGGTCTCACGGCCGCCGCCGGGGTGCCCGGCTCCCTGAGCGTGAACGACAGCACCGTGGTGCGCGTGGAGTCGCTGTTCGACAACAACGGTGTGCGCTTCTGGGTGCGGCTCGCGGCCGGCACGACGTTCAAGGTGTTCACGCTCGCGGCCACCGGCGACGCGCCGTTCCGCGTGGTGGTGGACGCGTTGCGCCCGGGGGCGCAGGCGGCCGAGGACAATCGCCTCGCCGGGATCGCCGCCACCAAGAAGAAGAACCGCACGCGCCTGGTGGTGATCGACGCCGGCCACGGCGGCGAGGACCGCGGGGCGCGGGGTCCGGGGCCGGTCTATGAGAAGCACGTCACGCTGGCCATCGCCCGCCGGCTCGCCGACACGCTCAACGACATCCCCGGCATCAAGGCCATGCTCACGCGCGACGGGGACTTCTTCATCCCGCTGCGCGAGCGCTACAAGATCGCCGAGAAAGTGAAGGCGGACCTGTTCGTGAGCATCCACTGCAACTCCTCGCGCCGGCGCGGCCACGGGAGCGGCAGCGAGGTGTTCTTCCTCTCGCTCAAGGGAGCCACGGACCAGGCGGACCAGGACCTTGCCGACCTCGAGAACGCCGCGGACCAGGCCGGCGGCGTCGCGCCGCAGGCCGAGGACGACGTGGTGAGCGTGGTCTACGAGGTGCGGCGCAACTCGATGCTCGAGCGCAGCCAACTGCTGGCCGAGACGCTGCTGGACCACATGGCGCTCGACCGCCGCGTGGAATCGCGCGGCATCAAGCAGGCCGGGTTCGTCGTGCTCAAGAGCGTGGAGTTCCCGAGCGCGCTCGTGGAGACGGCGTTCATCAACAACCCGCGGGAGGTGAAACTGCTGAAGGATCCGCTGTTCCAGCTCCGCATGGCGCGCCAGCTCGCCACCGGGATCCGCGCTTACTTCACGAAGGCGGGGGTTTCGCTGGGCGCGCCGGAGACATCGTACGACGGGTCCTCGCCGGGCGGTTCGCGGTAGTTGTCGCGGCGTCGATCGGAGCGTCCCTCGAAACGACACCTCACCCGCCACCCCCCGAGCCACGCGATCATCTGACGCAGTCGGTGCGAGAAAGCGCCACGGCCGGCGCTCACTCCGCCCGACGGTCGGCAGACTTGATCCGCCCGTCCCCGCGGAGTTCGAGAGCACGGCCGCCCGCGGTGAGTGCCTGGACGTACGCTTCCATGGCCGCTCGGATCAACCGCGCCGTGTCGGTGCGCTTCCTGCCCTGGGCCAGCGCGTCGTACTGGTCGCCGCCAGTCGCCATGAAGTTGTTCGCCGCCACCGTGTAGGTTTTCTGCTCGTCCAACGGCGAGCCGTCGGCCAGCGTGATCTGCGTGATGCGTTGCAGCGCCGGCTTCGACGAGTCGAACACGTAGCGAACGCCGCTCACCTGCGTCACGCGCTCGCCCCGCAGGGACTGTTCCAGCGCCAGCTTCAGCTGGGCGCCGGTCAACTCCATCGTCACGATCGTGTTGTCGAACGGCATGATCGCGTACACGTCGCCGCGCGTGATCGGGCCGGCGTCCAGGTCGGCGCGCATGCCGCCCGGATTCTGGAGGGCCACGTCCACGCGCACGTCCGCGCGCATGGCGTCTGTGATGAAGTCCCCGATCGTGGATTCCGGCCGCCGGCGGTGCAGCGCGACGCTCGCGTTGCCGAGCACCTGCGCGGCGATGGGCGCCACGTCGGCGTTCCAGCGCGCCACGCGCTCCACCCACGCGCTGTCCACCGGGCCGTCGGCGTAAACCGTCAGCACGCGCTGGCTCGACTCGACCACCCTGGCGCGGAGCGGGTCCACCACCAGGTCCGCGACCGCCAGGTACTGGCCCTGCGCTCCGCCGATCAGGATGGGGTGGCCGTCCACGCGGTCGTCCACCACGTTGTGGCTGTGCCCGCCGAACCATGCGTCCACGCTCGCCACGCGTCCGAGCCGCGCCTGGTCGCCACTGGCGCGGCGCAGCGAGTCGGTCTCGGCGGGGATGTGCCCCACGCCCAGCACGAGCGAAGCGCCCTGCTTGCGCAGTCGCGCGCCCACCACCGCCGCGGTGGAGGAGTCGTCGTCGAAGCGCAGGTGCGCCACGTTCGCCGCCAGCGTCACGCGCGGCGTTCCCGGGAAGGCGAGCCCGACGATGCCCACGCGCACGCCACGGCGCAGCACGGACGTGTCCGAGCGCGCCCAGACGGGGAGCTTGCGGGTCTTGCGGTCCACCATGTTGGCGCCCAGCGCGGAGAACTTCATCTCGTTCACGCGGCGCACCAACGTGTCAACGCCCCAGTCGAACTCGTGGTTCCCCACGGCGGCGGCGGTGTAGCCGAGCAGGTTCATCTGCTCCACCACCGGGCGGCCGAACTGGAGGTTGGAGATCATGGGACCCTGAAACAGATCGCCCCCGTCGAGCAACACCGTGCCTTCGGGATTCAGCGCGCGTTCGCGCGTGATCGCGGCGGCGAGCGCCACCGTGCTGCCGGTGGGACGCTGGCTGTGCCGCTCGCGCGTGCCGCCGAGGAGCGCGCCGTGGAAGTCGGTGGTCTCGAGCACGCGTATCGAAGGAAAGCGCAGGTTCGCGAGCATGCCCAGCCACTGCGCACGCGTGAGCGGGTCACGCAGGCCGAGCGGGCCGGGGCCGCTCACCCCGGTGAACAGGCCGCGTCGGAACGCGGGGTCGGCCACCCGCGAGGACAGCGCGTAGCGGTGCGCGCGCGCCGTTCGCTCGCTCCAGTCGAGCGCCAGTTCAATCACGGCGGGCTTGTAGGTCTCGAACCGGTCCGCCGCGGCCAGCGGACCCAGCACGCCGCGGGCGAGGATGCCGTCGAGCCACACCTCGAGCGAGTCCGGCACGTCGCCCCACGCGCGCGAGGGGCGCTTGGAGCGCATGTCGAACGCGCGCGCGAGCCAGTAGACGAGGTCCACGCGCCGCGCCGGCAGCGTGGCGCCCAGGCGGTGCACCTCGGCGCGCGGCGCCACGCCCAACCGCACGAGCCGGTCCACGAGCGCTCGCTCGGGCGAGCCGGCGTAATCCGGCAACAGCGTCCAGCCGGGCTCGCCGGCGTGATCGAGCGTGCGCTTGCCGCCGGCCCAGCGCACGAGCAACTCCGGCATGAGCGTGCGGGTCTGCCACACGCGCCGCGCGCGACGGAGCGGCAGGTAGTCGCCGCCGCCGGCCAGACGGTACGAGTTCGCCACCACCTTGAGCCGCGTGCCAGGTTGGAGCGGCCTGCCCTGCCAGTTGAGGTTCACGATGCGCGAGCCCACGGGCCGGGTGAGATCGGTCTCGTACTCCACGCCGTAGGCGGTGTCGAACTGGAAGCCCGCGGCGTCCGCGCGCAGGACGGGCGTCAGGCCATCGTATGCGTACTCGTTGAGCATGGACGCGGCGTGCTCGAGCGTGGCTCGCAACTCCGCACCCGTGAGCTCCACCACGCCCAGCGAGTTGTCGTACGGGTAGAGCCGCATCAGGTCGCGGCGGCGCACCGGGCCCGCGGCGATGACCTGCGCCGGGTCGAACAGCGCCGCGAGCGACACGTCCGCGCCC
>JANNKI010000512.1:0-2321 GCA_031396225.1 bacterium
CCGCGGGCTATGGCGCAGGCGGCGGGTCGGTCGGCTGCTCGTCGGGCGAGAGCGCGGCGTCCAGGAACCCCATCAAACAACTGATGGCCGCGATGCCCGCCCAGGGCACCGGCGCGGGAATGGCGGACTTGAGCGCCAGGCCGCAGACGACCATGAGCACGACGCCCACGCGTGACTCGGACGTGGTGCCGTCCTCGTAGGCGCGGGCCGGGGTGAGCGGCAGGGCGAACAGGAGCGCGGCGAGAACCAGCGCCATCCGCGGGCGCGCGGGCCTCACGGCTGGCTCCCGGGCAGGGGCGGCTCGGCCAGGAACAGCCGAGTGCAGTCCAGGAACGCCGCGGTCCACTCCACCGGGTTCGCGGCCTTGAACACCTCGAACGCGCAGCGCCCGTAGGACAGCACCTTCTTCCAGCCCTCGTCGGTCTGGTCGGATCCGTCGGCGTCGAACGCTCGCGCGTTGGGCGCAACGGCCAGGACGAGGAGCAGCGCGAGCAACGCGGGCGCACGCGGCGCCCGGCGGACATCGCGGGTGATCATGAACATCCCCCTCTCGTTGGGTCCGGGGGGCGCGGACGGTTCACATCCGGGAGCCTGCACTGTCGGGGACCACTCCGGCCGGTGTGGAAGAGAGCAACCTCCCCTTGCGGTCGAATCGGAACGTCTCGCCGTACGCGCGCCGTCCCCACGACTCGCGCCACACCTGGGTACTGTCCCACCAGGCGCCGCCCTCGAGCGGCACGCCCAGGTCCACGCGGCCCGGATGGCTGGCCTGGTCCACCAGGAGCGCCGCCAGCGCGGGGCGGACGCGGCGGCCATACGTGCGCGCGTAGAGCGCGAGCAGGTGCTGCTGGCAATGCGAGCAGTTGAGGTTCACCGCCACGACCCAGCGTTGCCGGGTGGGAATGTCCGGCGCCTCCGGCGCCAACGGCACGAAGCGCGCGGCGTTCCAGCGCGGTTGCTCGAACGTGTGCGCGCGATCGCGCCACCAGGCCAGCCCCAACGCCGCCAGGATGCCCAGCGCGAGCATCAAAGCCCCCAGGTTCAGGCGCTGCCAGCGGTCGTTCGAGCCCACTCATCCCCCTGTGGTTCGTGGACGTGTCGCTCGTAGCTACGCCCCTGCATGAGATCGAGACTCCACCACATCGCGCAGCGCGTGGCGAGGAAGAAGGCCAGCACGAGCAGCGCGGCGCGGCGCCAGGTGACGGCCGCCGCGCGCGTGTGCGCATGTGCGGCCAGCAGCAGCCGCAGCACGGTGAGCGCGCCGAACGCGGCGAACGCCTGCGCTCCGGCGCTGAGGGCGGCGGGTTCCGGCGCCGCGCGCGAACCCGCAAGCAGCACGGCCCATGGCGCGGGGAGCGCGGGACGCCCCGAGGCGAGCGCCACGGCCGCCGCCTCGACGCTCGAGACCGCGAGCAGCAGCGGCATCAGCACGCTCCAGCGCGCGCGCACGCCGAGCGCGGCCCACGCCGCCACACCCAGCGACGCCTCGAGCGCGGTGAACGCCAACTGCGTGGCGAGCCCCGCGGCGGCCGCGAGCGCGGGCGGCAGGGTGAGCGCCGGCGAGCGCTGTGCGGCCTGCCACAGCACCTCGAACCACACCGCCGCCACGAGCGCGGCGGTGAGCCAGGCGTGGGCCTGGTGATCCTCGAGCCTTGGTGGGGTGAGCGTGTCGAGCTTCCGCGGCATGCGGTGAACTCCAATGGGTGGGGCACGTCGGAGTTCACCGCAACAACCGTGCCGCGCGGATGGCCGCTGTTATTCCGATCAGGCTCTCACTCCATTGAGAACGGCGTGGTCGGTTCTGGTATGCCGGCAACGGGCACGCCGCTCCTTGCAAGAGCCGTCCGGCTGCCCGAACCTCGGGCGCGGTTGCTGCGCGAGTTGCTGCGCGGCGCGATCGCCCATGGATACGGCACCGACCGGTGGACCACGAAGCGCATCGCCGGGGTGATCGAGCGTCGTTTTGGTGTGCACTATCACCGCGCCCACGTCAGTCGGCTGCTGGCGCGCAATAACTGGACCCCGCAGAAGCCCGAGCGTCGCGCCCGAGAACGCGACGAGGTCGCCAGCGCACGCTGGCCGCGAACCCGCTGGCCGCAGGCAAAAAAGGGGCTCTCAAACTGAGGACCCACCTCGTCTTCGTCGACGAATCGGGGTTCATGCTCACGCCCACCGTGGTTCGCACCTGGGCACCACGTGGCCAGACGCCGATCTTCCGCCCCACCCAGCGCCACGACCGGATCTCGGTGATCTCGGGCATCCCGGTCAGCCCGACGCGTCGCCGGCTCGGCGGTGGAGCTGCATCACGCACTCCGGGCTCC
>JANNKI010000583.1:0-1808 GCA_031396225.1 bacterium
GAGTTGGGCACGCTCGGCGGCGCGCAGAGCCGCGCGCTCGCGCTGAATGCGTGGGGCGACATCGTGGGCATGTCGGCCATTGCGGGCGATGACGAGTACCACGCGTTCCTCGCCAAGCCCGGCAGCCCCCTCTACGACCTGGGCACGCTCGGCGGCCCGGCGAGCCACGCGCACGACGTGAACGAGCAGGTGCACGTGTGCGGCTGGTCGATGCTGCGCCCGAGCGATCCCGCCTCGCGCGGCTTCCTGTGGGCCGACGGCGTGTTGAAGAGCCTCGGCACGCTGGGTGGCATCTACAGCGCCGCGTTCGGCCTGAATGACCTGGACCAGTTGGTGGGGGCGAGCACGCGCGCGGACGAGGTGCAGGTGGCGTTCCTCTGGGGCAACGACCAGATGGTGGACCTGAACACGCTGCTGCCGGCGGGCCACGGCTGGCGGTTGGTGTCGGCGTCCGACATCGACGAGAACGGCGCCATCGTGGGAGAGGGCGTGCGGCCCGACGGGAAGGCGCGCGCGTTCCTGCTCACGCCGGCCGGCAGCAGCGGTGTCCCGGGGACTCCGGCCGCGCCGGCGTTGCGCTTCGCCGGCGCCACGCCGAACCCCGTGCGCGGCGGCACGCGCTTCGCGTTCGAGCTGCCCGGTGCCGGGACGGCGTCGTTGGCGCTCTACGACCTGGGCGGGCGCAAAGTACGCGAGCTGACGAGCGGTTGGTTCGCGGCGGGCGCACAGTCGGTGCCGTGGGACGGGCGTGGCGACGACGGCTCGGTGCTGGCGCCTGGGGCTTACCACGCACGGCTCGTCACCGCGCGGGGCGCGATCGCGCGGCGGTTCGTGGTCATTCGGTAGCTTCGCGGCGAACCTCCACCCGCGGCTTCTTTGACCCTCGCAAGTCGAGGGTGCTACGCTGGTTGCACGTTCGCGGCTCGTCGTCCCAACGGAGGCTCCCCTGCGCATCTCCCATCGGATCCCGACGTGGCTCTGGCGCGCCTCGTGGCGCGGCCGGGAGATCGCGTTCGTCCGTTGACGAGTTCCACGCACCCGATCTCCCAGCCCATGCCGGATGGCGTGGGCTGTTTCGTTGTCGCGAGGTGACGCCCCGATGCTCGTGATCCTGAAGCCCGGCACTCCCGAAGCGGCCGCCACCGGCGTGCTCACGCGCCTGCGCATGGCCGGGCTGGCCGTGCATCGCACGGAGCACGACGGCCGCGTGCGCATCGCCGCGGTGGGCGAGCCGGGCGCGATGGACTGGGACGACGTCGCCCAGTGGCCGGCGGTCGAGTCGGTGAGCAAGCTGGCGCGCCCGTTCAAACTGGCGAGCCGCGCGTTCCATCCGCACGACACGGTCATCTCGGTGGGCCGCGTCGCGATCGGAGGGCCGCAGCTGGCGATCATGGCGGGACCGTGTTCGGTGGAGGGCGAGGAGCAGGTGTTCACCATCGCCAAGGCCGTGGCCGAGGCTGGCGCCACCATCCTGCGCGGGGGAGCCTATAAGCCCCGCACGTCCCCCTACGCGTTCCAGGGCCTCGGCGAAGAGGGCTTGAAGCTGCTGCGCCGCGCGGCGGACGCGCACGGCCTGGCCGTGGTGAGCGAGGTGATGGAGCCGCAGCTCGTCACGCTGCTCGCGCGCTACTGCGACATCCTGCAGATTGGCGCGCGCAACATGCAGAACTACGCGCTGCTGCGCGAGGTGGGGCACACCGACAAGCCGGTGCTCCTGAAGCGCGGGCTCGCGAGCACCATCGAGGAGTGGCTGCTCTCGGCCGAGCACGTGATGGCGCAAGGCAACCGCCAGGTCATCCTGTGCGAGC
>JANNKI010000639.1:0-5884 GCA_031396225.1 bacterium
GCGGTCCACGCCCAGCGATGAATGGGTGAATCCCGCGGCCTTGAACGCGTGCAGCGACCGGGCGATCAACGCCGAGGCGATACCACGCTTGCGGTGCGAACGCACCACACCCACCTGCGAGATCCAGCCGTCGCGCCGCCCGTTCACCGCTTCGTCGTCGGGAAAATGCGCGTTCCGGCACACACCCACGACGCGGCCGGCCTCGAGCGCCGGGTCCAGCGCAATGAACGACAGGTCGAGCCTGTTGCCGAAAGCGGCGATGTCGTGCGCCCAGGCCGCCGCGTCACGAGGCGTGCTGCCCCAGTGGTCCGCGAACGCGTCGTTCAGGGCGACGCGAGCCTCCTCGGACCGCGCCGGATCCCACGGCACGATCTCCACGCCACCCTGGCGCGGAACCTCCGGTAAGTCGGCCAGCTCCCGGAGAAGTTCCTCGGACCAGCGCACGGGCTTCATGCCGTGACACTCGTAGAGCCGCAGCGCCGTGGTCTGGAAGTCGTACGCCATGGCCCGCACGTAGCGTGGCAGACCGGAGTCCGCCGTGCGCAGGATCGCGCCGGCCCGCGCGATCTGCCAGCGGAGAAGCTCCGAGCCCACGCCCCGACCGCGTTGCCCCGCCGCGACGCCGCCCAGCAGGTACGCGCGCTCCTCGCGCTCGCCGCTCGGCCGGTGCCAGATGCGGCCCCACGCCACGGGTTCGCCGGCCACCTCGACCAGCCGAGTGTCGGCCTCGACGTTGAGATGCGGATCGTCAAACCACTCCTCGAACTCCTCGCGCGGGGTCGGCAGCTTCACGCCATCAGCGGCTTCGATCGCGCGGCAGAGCGCATGCAGGCGTTTCAGGTCTTCATGGCAGACGGGTCGCATGCCGGGTCGCATGCCGCGAACTTGGCATCCTGCGCTGCGGGTCGCAACCGCAAGTCCGCCGGGTGGCGATCGCCCGCTCGGCCGGCGCAGGCGTGGCCCTCAGTGGATGCTGAACTTCAAGGGGATGTCGAGCACGCGGCCGTCCTACCTCGCCCCGACCTTGGCCTCCGTGCGCAACAGGTGCACGGCCAGCGAGTCCGCGTCCTCGGCCGCCTCGCCCAGCACCTCCATCATCGTGGGGTGCGCGTGGATGGCCTGTGCGATGGCCGACACGTCGAGGTCGGCGCCGATCGCCAGCGAGGCCTCGTGGATCAGTTCGCTCGCCTTGGCGCCGAAGATGCTGGCGCCCAGCACCTGGCCCGAGTCGGCGTCGCCCACGATTTTCACGAACCCGGTGGTCTCTGCGTCGGCGATGTTGCGGCCGTGCGCGCGGAACGGGAACCGGCCCACCTTCACGTTGCGGCCCTCCGCCCTGGCCTCGGCCTCGGTCAGGCCGACGCTGGCGATCTCGGGGCTCGTGAACGTGGCGGCGGGAATGGCGCGCCAGTTGGTCTGCGCCGGGTGGCCGGCGATCAGCTCGGCCGCCGCCTTGCCCTGAGCACTCGCGAAGTGCGCGAGCTGCTTGATGTCGGTGACGTCCCCGATGGCGTAGATGTTCGGCACGCTTGTCTGGAGCTTGTCGTTCACCGTGATCTTGCCGCGGTCGGCGCGCGAGATGCCCACCGTGTCGAGCCCCAGGCCCTCGCTCCACGGCCGGCGGCCGGTGGCGAGCAGCACGGTGTCGACGTCCAGGCTCTTGCCTCCGGCAAGAGTCAGCGTGATGGAGCCGTCGGCGTTGTCGCGGCGGTCCTCGACCTTGGTGCCCAGGTGCAGCGTGACCTTCTGCTTCTTCATCTCGCGCTCGAGCGCGGCCGAGATCTCCTCGTCCTCGGCCATCACCAGGCGCGGCAACATCTCGATGACCGTGACCTGCGAGCCCACGTCGGCGAAGAAGCACGCGAACTCGCAACCGATCACGCCGCCGCCCAGGATGGCGATGCGCTTGGGTTGCTTGGTCAGGTCGAGCGCTTCCTTGCTGCCGATGATGCGCTCGCCGTCGAGCGTCCAGCCCGGGGGGTTCCACGCATGGGCGCCCGTCGCGAGGATGACGTGGTCGGCGGTGAGCTCCAGGGTGCCGCCGTCGGGCTTGGCGACGGCGATACGATTCGCCGCGGTGAGCTTGCCCGTGCCCTTGTGGATGTCCACCTGGCGTCCGGCCAGGAGCTGCTTCACGCCGCCCGTCAGCTGCTTCACGATCTTGTTCTTCCGCGCCACGAGTGCCGCCCAGTCGATCTGGGGCTCGCCCACGATGATGCCGAACTCCCTGGCGTGCTTGATCTGCTGGTAGAGGTGCGCGGTCACGATCCACGACTTGGTCGGGATGCAGCCCCAGTTCAAGCACGTCCCGCCCAGCTCGTCCTGCTCGACGACCGCGGTCTTCAAGCCCATCTGCGCGGCACGGATGGCGGCCACGTAACCCCCGGGGCCGGTGCCAATGACGACGACCTGGTAGTGAGGCATGGCGGTGCTCCCCTGGTGCCTGCGAAAGCTGAACCAGGCCGGAGGCCTGGTGGCAGAGTGGACGCGAGTTCGTGGATGCCGATTCGGAAGCCGTCACTTTAGATGACTTGCGGCGGTTCGGGAACCGCCCGGTTTCCCGCTGTCGGCGGGCCGACTAGAGTGCGTCCCATGCGACGAGTGGCGTTGTTCGCGCGTGCCCCGCTGCCGGGGCTGGTGAAAACACGGCTCTCCCCCGCGCTCCCCGCCCCGCTGGCGGCGGCCGTCTATGCCGGGCTCCTGGCGGACGCCGTGCGGGCCATGGCCGAAGCGCACGCGGAGGAGCGCCTGGTGTATTGGGCCGGCTCCGCCGGCGCCGTGCCGCGCGTCGTAGTCTCGCGCCGCCAGCGCGGCGAAGGCTTGGGCGAGCGGCTCGCGGCCGCTTTCGACGATCTGCTCGCCGCCCCGGGCGACACCGCGCTCGTGCTCGGCAGCGACACGCCGGCGCTGACGAGTGCGCACGTGGACGAAGCGTGCGAGGCGCTCGATCGTCACGACGTCGTGCTCGGGCCGACCGGCGACGGCGGCTACTGGTGCGTGGGCCTCGCGCGCGGCGCGCCGGAGCTGTTCGGCGACATCCCGTGGAGTACGGATCGAGCGCTCGCGACCACGCTCGCACGCGCGCGCGAGGCCGGGCGCTCCGTCGCGCTCGTCTCGCCGCTCGACGACCTCGACACGCCGCGCGATCTGGCGCGGCTGGTCGGTTCCCTCGCCGCGGGCCGCGCCGGGTGTGGGGCCAACACGCGCGCCGCACTCGTGGCCGCGGGCCTCGTGCCCCAGTGGAGCGTCGCTACTTCGGGGCCAGCGGCGGCGCGGTCTTCCCAGCCTTCGTCATGACCGCCTGGAGGTGCTCCTGGAGCGGCGCCTTCATGCCCTCGGGCGGGTTCGACTGCAGGGCGCGGTGGTAGTAGTCCATCGCCTCGTCCCAGCGCTCCTGCGCCTCGGCCACGATCCCCAGGTTGTAGAGCGCGAACACCTGCTGGCGGTCGAGTGACAACGCGTGCTGGAACAGCGACTCGGCCGCGGCGAACTGGCCGAGGTTGTAGTAGCACACGCCCAGGTCCACCACCGTGGTGGCGCGCTTGGGCTCCAGTCGTTCGGCGCTCCGGTAATGGACGATCGCCTCGCTCCAGTTGCCGGTGTCGTAGAGCACGTTGGCCAACTCGAGCCGCGCCGCCACATTGAGCGAGTCCTGCTCCAGCGTGCGACGGGCCAGGTCGGCGCGCTGCTGCTGCTCGGGGCGCGCGCCCGTCACCGGCACGGCGATGGAATCCCAGAATCCCTGCGCGGCGAAGTAGAGGATGCCCAGCACCACGGCCGCCCCCACGAACAGCCACAACTGCATCTGCACCGGCTGCATCGCATCGGGCCGGGTGCGTCGCACGGGCCGGGGTCGGGGACCGGGATCGAACTTGCTCGCGTTCGCGAGCGGCTCCGCTCCGGCCGACGACGACGCCCCGGCCGGCGCGGGCTCCACCGGGACGACGACGACGGGCGCGGGCTCGGTGGGTGCCGCGACGGGCGGCGTGGGCGCTCCGAGCGGGAAGTTGCACTGCCTGCAGGCCGTGGCGTTCGCGGCATTGGTCGCGCCGCAATCCGGGCAGCGGACGGTGTCGGACATGAACCCTCGCGTGGTTGGACCCGCTCGCATGCGGGTGGCGACGACAATACAGGAGAGCATGCGCGCGTCGCGCATCCCGCGGCAGGCGACGGGCGTCAGGAAAGCGTGAATCGTCCCGGGTCGCGTGCGCCCGCGCGGTCGCCTTCCGGTGGCGCCGGGTGTGCATTAGCCTGCAGCATCCGAAAGCGTCCGCGCGCCACTCGGGCGCGCCCTCACCACCCCGGGAGGCGTTCCCACCGTGTGTTGCCAGTGCATCCGTTCCGCCTTGCTCCTGGCTGTCGTGCTCGCCGTGGTGTCCCCCTCGAGCTCGCGCTCGGCGGAGCTGGAGCTCAAGGTCCGCCTGCTCCACACCACCGACCTTCACGGCTCGCTCGCCGCGTGGGACGACTGGAAGGACCAGCCGGCGCCCAGGGGACTGGTGAAGATCGCCACGCTGGTGGCCGCCGCGCGCGCCCAGGGCGGGCCGATGCTGTTGCTCGACGCCGGCGACGCGCTGTTCGGCAGTCCGCTCGTGCGCGCGTGGCGCGAGGGCCCGCGCCGGGACCCCGAACCGGTGGTGGCTGCCATGAACGCGCTCGGCTACGACGCGCTCGCCGTGGGCAACCACGAGTTCGACGCGGGGCGCGGCTCGCTCGACTCGGCGGCGGCGCGCGCGAACTTCCCGTTCCTGGCCGCGAACGTTGTGGACGCGCGCACCGGCCGGCCCGCCTGGGGCAGTTCGCTCGTCCGCGAGTTCGAAGGCGCGCGCATCGGCATCATCGGGCTCACCACGCCCGCGGCGCCGATGCTCATGGACTCGCTCCTCTGTAGCGGCCTGCTGTTCGTGGATCCGCTCGAGGTGGCGCGGCGCGAGATCGCGCGCCTGCGTGGTCCCGAGCGCTGCCAGGCGGTGATCGCGCTGGTGCACATGGGGCTCGAGCGCGAGCCATCGGTGCGCGGTGGCGACGCGCGGTCGCGTCCGGGCGAGATCCCCAACGAGAACCTGGGCTACCGGCTCGCCTACGAGGTGCCCGGGCTGGACGTGGTGATCCTCGGGCACACGCACCAGGTGGTGAACTCCACCCCCATCGGCGGCGCGCTGGTGACGCAGGCCGGCAAGGGCGGCGAGGCGTTGGGCCGCGTGGAGCTCAAGTTCACGCGCACGTCCACGCTGGCCGACTGGAAGCTCGCCAGTCGCACCGCGAGCGTGACGAGCGTGACCGACAGCGTGGCCACCGACCCGGCCATGCAGGCGCTGGTCGCACCCTACGCCGCCGCCACGCGTGCCGCGCTGGACCAGGTGGTGGCGCAGGCGGACGTGCCGTTGGCCGCGCCCTACGGGCGCTACAGCGACAACCCGCTCTGGCGCCTCATCCATCGCTGCCAGCTCGAGTTCTCGGGCGCGGACGTGTCGCTCGCGGCGCTGTTCGACCCGGCGCAGGTCATCGCCGCGGGCCCGGTGCGCCGCCGCGACCTGATGCGGCTCTACCCGTACGATAATTCGCTGGGCGTGGTGGAGCTCACGGGTGCTGAGTTGCGAGCCACGCTCGAGCACGCCGCGTCCATGCTCAACGAGTACGCGTTCGATGGCGTCACGCCCGTCCTGCGCGCGGACGCCGCGGGCTTCCAGTTCGACACCGCCCACGGCGTGGAGTACGAGACCGACCTCACCCGCCCGGTCGGATCGCGCATCGTGAACCTCAACTGGAAGGACAAGCCGCTCCACCCTGGCACGCGGCTCAAGGTGGTGGCGAACTCGTACCGCCTGGCCGGCGGCGGCGACTACCTGCCGCTCCGTCGCGCGCGGCGCGTGTGGCAGACCCG
>JANNKI010000282.1:0-22394 GCA_031396225.1 bacterium
CAATTTCATCGAATCGCAACCCGATCCATCGCGGGGAATGGAAGATGGTCGTCGGCATCGTCCGCTTTGAAGTTCATCTGCCCGCCGCGCGGTCGTTGAAGGACAAGCGGCAGGTCGTGCGGTCCATGAAGGAACGGCTCCGGGAGCGGGTGCGGGCCTCGGTCGCCGAGGTGGAGTTCCAGGACCTGTGGCAGCGGGCCGCGATCGGGATCGCGGTGGTGGCGGCGGATGGCGGACAGGTGCGCGAATTGCTCCAGAGCGCGCGCCACATCGTGGATCAGTACCTGCAGGCGCAGGTGCTCGACTGGCAGGAGACGCTGCAGTGAGGATCCGTCCCGAGAAGGTCGCGCACCTCATGCGTCGCGAGATCGCCGAGATCCTGCAGCAACGGCTGCGGGACCCGCGCGTGTCGGCCATGGTGAGCGTCACCGACGTCGAGGTGACGAACGACCTGTCGTTTGCGAAGGTGTTCGTGAGCATCATGGGCAAGTCCGAGGAGATCGGCCCCACGCTGAAAGCGCTCGGGCACGCCGTGGGCTTCGTACGCCACGAGTTGGGGTCGCGACTGGGGCTGCGCGAGGTGCCCGACCTGCGCTTCGTGCACGACCAGTCGCTCGACCGCGGGGCGCGCGTCGAGGAGCTCCTGAAGCGCATCCACGACCAGAAACCGGTGGAGGACGAGGAACTCGGATGACCGCCTCCCGGCCGCATGCCGGGGCTCGGCCGGCGGGTACGGTCGCGGAGTGGTCCGGCCTGCTCCCGGTGGACAAGCCCACCGGCGTCACCTCCCACGACGTGGTGGACCGCGCGCGACGCCGGCTCGGCGTTCGCGCCGTGGGGCACCTGGGCACGCTCGACCCCGCGGCCTCGGGACTGCTGGTGCTCGCGGTGGGCGCCGCGACCCGCTGCGTCGTGGTGTGGCAGGGGGGGCGCAAGACCTACGCGGGTGCCGTGCGATTCGGCGTGGTCACCGACTCGCAGGACCTGCAGGGCCGAGTGCTGGCCACTTCGGATCAGCGTCCCACCGAAGCCGACGTTCGCGCCGCGGCGACCTCACTCACCGGCGAACTCGCGCAAGTGCCGCCCATGGTGTCGGCGCTCAAGCGTGGCGGCGAACGCCTGTACGAGATCGCGCGCCGAGGCGAGACCGTGGAGCGCAAGCCACGCCCCGTGCGTGTGGACAGCTGGCGTTGGCGGGAGTTCACCCCCGACGAGGCTCTATTCGAGGTGGATTGCTCGGGCGGCACCTACGTGCGCACGTTGGTGCACGATCTCGGTGCCGCGCTCGGTTGCGGTGCGGCGCTGGCTACGCTGCGCCGGCTGCGGAGCGAGCCGTTCGCCGTGGAACGCGCCTGCCCCTGGGCCGTGCTCGTTGGCGCGGACGCCGCCGATCCGGCAGTGGCGCTGGCGCGCTGGGGCGTGCCGCTCGATCGCGCGCTCGAGACGCTCCCGGCCGTGGTGCTCGACGCCGAGGACGCGGCAGCCGTGGGCCACGGGCAGGGCCCGCGCGTCAAGCCCGGCCCGGCCCCGCTCGACGCAGGGCCGCGCAGCGTGGTGTTCCGGACCGCGGACGGTCGTGCGCTCGCGCTGGGCGAACTGCGCCGTGAGGGCGACGGCGTTCGCGCCCGTCCGACGGTTGTGTTCCCCTGGGCGGTGCGCGAGGGCACGGCCACGTGAGCGGCGCGGTCGCGGTGGGCGTGTTCGACGGAATCCACCTCGGGCACCAGGCGCTGCTCGTGCGAACGCGCGAGCGCGCCGCGGGCGGGAGCGTGGTGGCGGTGAGCTTTGAGCCCCATCCCAACGTCGTGCTGGCCCGCGAGTTCCGGCCCTACGCTCCGCTCACCCCGCTCCCCGAGAAACACGCGCGATTCGCGCGGTTGGGCGTGGAACTGCACGTGCTGCCGTTCACGCGCGAGCTGGCCGCACTCGAACCCGACGTGTTCGTGCGGCGACACCTCGTGGAACCGTTCGCGCCGCGCTGGCTCGTGGTGGGCGAGGACTTCGCGCTGGGCAGAGGCCGCGCCGGAAACGTTGCGCGCCTGCGCGAACTGGGCGCGCGATCGGGCTTCGAGGTGGACGCGCTGCCGCTGCATGTGGCGGCAGGCGCGCCGGTGACGAGCACGCGCATCCGCGCACTGCTCGCCGAGGGACGCGTGGCGGAGGCGCGCGAGCTGCTCGGCCGGCCGTACGGGTTCACCGGGCTGGTGGTGGGCGGCGACCGGCTCGGGCGCACGCTCGGATTCCCCACAGCGAACCTGCGCCTCCACGACGAGCAACAGGTTCCCGCGCACGGCATCTACGCGGTGTGGGCACGCCCGGCCGGGGATCCGACGTGGCGCAGGGGTGCCATGAGCGTGGGCGTTCGGCCCACGTTCGGCGGGGGGTTGCGCACGCTCGAGGTGTTCCTGCTCGACTGGAGCGGGGACCTCTACGGGCAGGACCTCGCGGTGGCGTTCGCCGACTGGCTCCGAGCCGAACAGGCGTTCCCGGACTCCGAGTCGCTCGTGGCCGCGATGACCGCCGACGTGGCAGAGGCCCGGGTCCGGCTGGCCCGCCTGGCTCCTCCGTCCGAATGACCACCGCATCCCCGCGCCGGGGGCGTTTGCGGCCGGCAATCCCAAGAATTACAAGGGGTTGAGAAGTGTGGGCGACCCGCGGCGGGCGACTGGAGGCAGGCGAGCGTCGGTGTTATATTCCCGCGTCGCCCTGGACCTTCAGGGTTCCCCGTGGCACGCGCTTCCCGTCGAGACCTGAACCTCGCGGGCGGGGCTGGGCACTCACCCGTATCAGGAGCCGTCCCTTGACGCTGACCAAGGAACAGAAACTGGGCATCATCGAGAAATTCAAGACTCACGAGGGAGATTCGGGTTCTCCGGAGGTGCAGATCGCCCTTCTCACCGAGAAGATCAACTACCTCACCGAGCATTTCAAGGTCCACAAGCGCGACCACGCGTCGCGGCGAGGGCTGCTGCGCATGGTCGGTCAGCGCCGCCGCCTGCTGGACTACCTGAAAGCCACCAAGGTCGAGCGCTACCGGAAGGTGGTCAAGGACCTGGGACTACGCCGCTAGGAGATCCTGGCGGCACGAGACGCGGCCCCCTACGGGCCGCGTTCTCTTAAGGACGGGGAGGGCCCCCGTCCGACCCACCGGGCGCCGCACGCACGAATGGGTGGACAGCGGCCGGGAAGGCCCCGGCTGCATGCGAGAGCACAGGAAGTGGAATGGCTGAGCACAAAGTAACTGTCGACATGGGCGGCAAGGAGCTCACGATCAGCACGGGCAAGTGGGCCAAGCTCGCAGGCGGTTCCGCCGTCGTCCAGCTGGGCGGCACGATCGTGCTGGTGGCGTCGAGTGCTGCGAAGACCGCGAAGCCGGGGCTGGATTTCGTGCCCCTGACCTGCGACTACCGCGAGCGCACGTACGCCGCGGGCAAGATCCCGGGTGGCTTCTTCAAACGTGAAGGGCGTCCCACCGAGAAGGAGACGCTGTCGAGCCGCCAGATCGACCGTCCGATCCGTCCGCTCATGCACAAGCAGTGGACGTACGAGACCCAGGTCATGGCGACCGTGGTTTCATCGGACCAGGAACACGACGGCGACGTCCTTGCAGTGATCGGTGGCTCCGTGTCGCTGGTGCTGTCCGACATCCCGTTTCCCGAGCCGGTGGCCTGCGTGCGCGTCGGCCGGGTGGAGGGTCAGTGGGTCGCGATGCCCACGTTCGCGCAGCTTGACGAGTCCGATCTGGACATCGTCGTGGCCGGCACGGCGAACGACATCATCATGGTGGAAGGTGGCACGCGCGAGGTGCCCGAGGCCGACATGATCGGCGCGCTCGAGTTCGCCATGCAGCAGATCCGTAAGATCGTCGCGGTCCAGAACGAACTGGTGAAGCTCGCCGGCAAGCCGAAGCGCCCGGTGATCGACAAGGTGGACGTGAGCGAGCTCGAGACCGAGTTGCGCTCGATCTACACGAACCGCCTGCGTGACGCGATCCGGATTCCCGGCAAAGAGTCGCGCCAGGAAGAGTTGGACATCATCACGAAGGAGGCGGTGGCGGCGCTGGCCGAGAAGCATGGCGACAAGGCCGTGTTCATCGGCAAGCTCCTGCACGACATCGAGCGCGACGAGTTGCGCGAGATGATCCTGCGCGATGGCGTGCGCTCGGACGGCCGCAAGCCGGACCAGATCCGCCCCATCACCATCGAGGTCGGCGTGCTTCCGCGCACGCACGGCTCGTGCCTGTTCACGCGCGGCGAGACGCAGGCGCTTGTGGTCACCACGCTCGGCACCAAGTCCGACGAGCAGCGTGTCGAGGAGCTCGAGGGCCAGTCGTGGAAGTCGTACATGCTGCACTACAACTTCCCGCCGTTCTCGGTGGGCGAGACGCGTCCGATCCGTGGACCGGGTCGTCGCGAGATCGGCCACGGCGCGCTCGCCGAGCGTGCCGTCGAGCCGGTGATCCCCGCCGACACGAGCTTCCCGTACACGATCCGCATCGTATCGGACATCCTCGAGTCGAACGGTTCGTCCTCGATGGCATCGGTGTGCGGTGCGTCCATGTCGCTCAGGGACGCCGGTGTACCGGTGCAGGCGCCGGTCGCGGGCGTCGCGATGGGCCTCGTCAAGGAAGGTGACCGCGTCGCGGTGCTCACCGACATCCTCGGCGTCGAGGATCACCTCGGCGACATGGATTTCAAGGTGACCGGCACCACCGAAGGCATCACCGCGTTTCAGATGGACACCAAGGTCGGCGGCATCTCGTTCGAGATCATGAAGAACGCTCTCGAGCAGGCGCGCGTCGGCCGGCTGTTCATCCTCGGCAAGATGAAGGACTGCCTGGCCGCCCCGCGTGGGGAGATGTCGCCGTTCGCGCCGCGCATCACGATCCTGCACATCAATCCCGGCAAGATCCGTGAGGTCATCGGGCCGGGTGGCAAGATCATCAAGAAGATCACGGAGGAGACCGGCTGCCAGATCGACATCGAGGACACCGGTGAGATCCGCATCGCGGCCGTCAACATGGAAGGCAGCAAGCGCGCCGAGGAGATCATCCGCAACATCACCGAGGATCCCGAGATCGGCCGGACCTACCAGGGCAAGGTGCGCAGCATCGTCAACTTCGGCGCGTTCGTGGAGATCGTGCCGGGGCGTGACGGGCTGTTGCACGTGTCCGAGATCGACTGGGGCCGCACCGAGAAGGTCGAGGACGTGCTGAACGTCGGCGACCTGGTGATGGTCAAGGTCGTTGACGTGGACCGGGACGGCAAGATCCGCCTGTCGCGCCGCGCCCTGCTGCCGCAGCCGGAAGGCTACGTGGGAGCGGGAGCGGGCAGTGGCAGCAGCGGCGGTGGCCGCCGTGACCGTGATCGCGGCGACCGTGATCGCGGCCCGCGTCGGCGCTAGTCCCAAGCAGTAGTGACGGCGGGCGGCCCCACCCGGGTCGCCCGCCGTTTGCCTGTCCAGGGGACGGGTGACACGTTCCGAGCCCCGCCCCTCCCCGGAGCCAGCCTCGCCCCCTTGCGAAGGCATCCATGAGCGAAGCGAAGACCCCCATGAGCGAAGCGAAGACCTCCATGAGCGAAGCGAAGACCCCCATGAGCCAAGTGAACGAGTCCGACGCCAGCGCGGTGTCGAAGACCGTCCTGCCGACCGGTCTCACCGTGCTATCGCAGACGCTCTCCGATCGTCGCACCCTGTCGCTCGGCGTGTGGGTGCGAAGTGGTTCGCGCGACGAACCGCAGCCGCTGCTCGGTGTGACGCACTTCCTCGAACACATGATGTTCAAGGGCACCGAGACGCGCGACGCCCGGGCGATCGCCTCGAGCCTCGAGTCCCTCGGTGGCCACCTGGACGCGTTCACCTCGCGCGAACAGGTTTGTTATACGGCACGCGTGCTCTCGGAGCACCTGCCGCAGTCGGTCGTGGTGCTGTCCGACCTGGTGTGCCGTTCGCGGTTCGAGACGGCCGAGATCGAGCGCGAGAAGTCGGTCGTGCGCGAGGAGATCCTGTCCTACGAGGACAGCCCAGAGGAGAAGGTGGCCGACCTGCTCTCGGAGCAGCTGTGGGGCGACCACGCGCTCGGACGACCCATCCTCGGCACGGTCGAGACGGTCACGGCGCTCGACCGCGACGCGATCCGCACCCAGTTCGTGGGACGCTATCGCGCGGACCAGCTGGTGGTCGTGGCGGCCGGCGGGCTCGAGCACGACGCGCTGGTGACCGAATCCGCTCGCTGGTTCACGCCGCCCGAGGGCGCGACGCCGGTGCTGGACCGACTTCCAGAGGCGCACCGCCCGAGCGTGCGACACGAGAAGCGTGACCTGCAGCAGCTCTACCTGTCGCTCGGCGCTCGCGGTGTGGCCTACGGCGACCCCACGCGCTACGCGCTCGTGGTGGCCGAGACGTTGCTCGGCGGCGGCATGAGCTCGCGGCTGTTCCAGCGCATCCGCGAGGAGGCTGGACTCGCCTACAGCGTGTTCACCTCACTCGACCTACTGCGTGACGGCGGACTGCTCGCCATCCATCTCGGCGTCTCGCCCGAGAAAGGACGCGAGGCGCTCCAGCTGCTGCGCGAGGAACTCTCACGACTCCTGAGCGATGGCCCGACGGCCGACGAGGTCGAGGCGGCGAAGATGCAGCTCAAGGGCTCCGTGGTGATGGCGCAGGAGAGCGTGTCGAGTCGCATGTACCACGTCGCGCGGCAAGAGCTCTACCTGGGCCGGCAGACGCCATCCGAGGAACAGCTCGAGCACATCCTGGCCGTGACACGCGACCAGGCGCACGATGCGCTGCGGCGCTTCAGCCGGCCGGAGCGGTTCTCGCTCGCCGCGCTCGGACCCGACCCGGGCGGGCCGCTCAGCGAGAGCGACTGGCCGGTGTCGGCCGTGGAGTAGGCGCGCTCGCGGGCGAGTCCGGCACGAGCACGCGCGCCTGCAACTTGCCGCTGCGCGCGACGCTCACGGTGGTCCAGCCGACGATCGGGGCACGCGACTCGAACACGTCGCGCCAGGCCTCGTTCCCGGGCAGCGAGACGAGCCATTCGTTCGTGAGCACCACCGCACCGATGCCGTGGCGGTCCCGCAGCTCGTTCAAGTCCTGCGTGCGAAGCGGCAGGTTCACGCTGGGGTGGCGGGTGTACCAGCTCACCCACGGGGCCATGTCGCTCGCGACCCGTGTGCCTGCCGGAAGGCGGCGGTGGAGGATCGCTCCGAGGCCCGCGACCTCTCGCTCGTTGAACGCCGAGGCCGCCCGCGGCGGCTCGCGAAGCGCCCGCCATCCCAGCACGAGCGGGCGCCACGAGCTCCACGCCAGCAGGCCCGCGACGAGCGCCAGGACGATGACGCTCGGCAGCCTCGCCGCGCGGCCCGCGCGCTGGAGCGCCAGCGCTCCCAGCGCGACCGCCACGGGGAGCATGGGGAAGAGGTAGTGCGCGCGCGGCAGCGTGACCGCCGCGAGTCCGGCGATGGCGGCGAGCGACGCGCCGGCCACGAGCCGCACCGGGCCCAGGCCGTCCCTCGCCGGGCGCAGGACGAACCAGGCGAAGCCGCAGCCCACGGCCCAGCCCCCGAGCCGTAGTGCCTCGAGGCTCATGGCCGGCAGGTTCCTCGAGAGTTTCGCCACGAACGCTCCGGGATGGGCGCGGATCCAGCCCAGCGCATCGGGCGGATGCAGTAGGCGCGCCACATCGTGCGGCGCGAACTCGGGCGCAAGCCCGGTGAGCAGCATGATGCCGCCGACGTCGGCGAACGCGTTCCCGGTGGCGCTCCACTTGTAGAGCAGCAGTGCCACGGCGAACGGCGCGAAGCCCGCCAGCACCTGCGTGACCCCGCGCCAGCGCGTACCAGGCGGTGAAGCCCACGCGGCCGCCGCCAGCCACAGCGGCAACGTCGGGACGACCATCGGCCGGGCCAGGTGCGCGAGCCCCAGTAGCGCTCCCACGGCCCAGGCCCGTGGGGCGCGGCGGAATCCGGCCAGCACGAGCAGCGTCGCCATCCACGCCGCCGTGAATGGCAGTTCGCTCAAGCCGTCTGACGCGTTGCCCAGGAGCGCGGGGGTGCCGGCGAGCGCAGCACCCACCACCGCGGCGAGCGCGATCCCCCCGCCGCACTCCACCACCAGCAGTGCGGCGAGCGACACCGTGAGCAGGTGACACAGCACAACGGGCACGAGTGAGACCCACGGTCGTGGCCCGAGCACCGCGAAAAGCGGCGCCTGGAGCACCGGGAGCAACGGGTGGCCCGCGAGCAGCGGATACGGTGGGCCCGAACCCTCCCGCAGCGTGCCAATATAGGCATACGGCGTGGTGAGTCGGCCGGTCTGGGCGAGGTCGCGAGCAGCCAGTGCGTACTGGGCGCTGTCGTAGCTGAACCATGCGCGGCCCACGCGGGCGATCGTCCACCACGCGTGAAAGCTCCACACGGTTGCCGCGAACAAGACCAGCCCGGCCACGAGCAGCGCGCGTGGCGAGGGACGGCCTCGGCTCACCGCCCGGTGCCCGGGACCCGGTGCGATGCGGCGAGCCGCCCTGGCCGGTTGCCCGGCGCGCTCACGCGTGGAGTCCCGAACGCACCATTCGCTCGCCCGCTTCGCGGCAGCGCGCCTCGTCCACGCACAGCGCGACGCGCACGTAGCCCTCGCCGGCCTGGCCGAAGCCCGAGCCCGGTGACACCACCACGCCGGTCTTGTCGAGCAACTCCGACGTGAAGTCGAGCGAGGTGGCGTAGCGTGGCGGGATCGGGAGCCACAGGTAGAGCGTGGCCTTCGGAAGTTCCACCGGGTAGCCGAGCGGCGCGATCGCCGACAGGAACGCCTCGCCTCGCTTGCGGTAGAGCTTCGCGGCGTCGGCGCAGTAGTCCTGGGGTCCGTTCAGGACGGCGAGCCCCGCGCGCTGGATGGCCATGAACACGCCGAAGTCCATGTTGGACTTGATGCGCGTGAGGTTCGCGACGCTGTCCACGTTGCCGACGGCGAAGCCGAGCCGCCAGCCCTGCATGGAGTAGCTTTTCGAGAACGAGTGGAACTCGAGCGTGCGCTCTTTGTCGCGGTCGTGCTGAAGGAATGACCGGGAGCGATACGAGGTGTCGAGCGGCAGGTCGCAGTAGGCGATGTCGCTCACCACGAACAGATCGTGAAGACGAGCCCATGCGAAGATCTCGTCATAGAGCTCCGCCGTCTCCGTGCCGCCGGTGGGATTGTTCGGGTAGTTCAGGAACAGCACCTTCGCGCGCCGGACCTCGTCCTCGGGGATTGCGGCGAGGTTCGGCCGGAATCCGTTCGCGGCTTCGAGCGGCACCTCGATCACGCGCACCTGCGCGAGCGCGGCGACGCCGAGGTAGGCCGGGTAGCACGGCGTGCACAGCAGGATCGTGTCACCTGGATTGAGGTGAGCGAGGAAGAACTTGGCGATGCCTTCCTTGGAACCCACCAGCGCGAGCGCCTCACGCTCGGGATCCACCGTCACGCCGAACCGGCGGGCGTACCAGCCGGCGACTCCGGCGCGGAACTCGGGCAGGCCGTTGAATGAGGGGTAGCGGTGGTTCTGGACCCGCGGGTCGAGCAGGGCCGACTGGAGCGCGTCCAGGGCCACCTGCGGCGGCCGGATGTCAGGGTTCCCCACGCCCAGATCGATGACGTCGACACCCTGGCGCAGCTTCTCGTCGCGATTGTGGAACACTCGTGCGAGTGCGTAGGGCGGAACGTTCAGGAGGCGGTCCGACGCCGCAAGGCGAGGTTTGACAGGCGATTGGCTCGACGACATAGTGACTCCCTCGATGGCCGCTCCGAGCACGGCACTGGACTTGCGTTGTTCGCGTGCATGAAGCACCGCACCGGACATTCTAGAGGGGTCAGCGGCAAGGGGCCAGTCGCCCCTGGAGCCCTGCGCTGGGGCCTGCCCCTGATCCTTGTGGTGTCATCGTGGGCCGGACCGCCGCCCGGACGCGGCGACGAGCCCGAGCTGCCCGATAGCTCCAGCTTCACGCGCTCGAGCCCGGCGCTGGACACGCTGCCGGCCGTCGCCAGACCGTTCAAGGCAGGCGAATCGCTGCGCTTCTCGGTGCAGTACGGTTTCATCCACGCCGGCTCGGCCTGGCTCGAGGTGCCCGAGGTGAGAGACTGGAACGGCCATCCGTCCTGGCGGCTGGTGGCGCGCGCCGAATCGAACAGTTTCTTCGACAAGATGTACAAGGTGCGGAACCGCATCGAGTCCCTGTGGGACCAGGAGTCCCGCTTCAGCTGGCGCTACTTCGAGGATCGCCACGAGGGACGCTACACGGCGAACGACACCATCGTGTACGAGCCGGACTCGCTGCGCATGCGCTACAAGAACGGGCAGAGCTATCCCGTGCCGGGTCCGGTGCAGGACGCGCTGTCGTCGTTCTACCTGACGCGCTTCCACGCGCTGCCGATCGGGGGACGCATCACGTTCGACTACCACGCCAGCCGGAAGACGGCCCCCATGGAGGTGCGCGTGCTGGGTCGCGAGCGCGTGAAGACGCCGGCGGGTCGGTTTAACTGCGTCGTGCTGGAACCGCTGATCAAAGCCGGTGGTATCTTCAAGAACAAGGGCCGGCTCGTGATCTGGCTTACCGACGACGAGCGGCGCATGCCGGTGCTCATGAAGAGCAAGGTCAAGATCGGGTCAGTGAAGGTCGTTCTGCAGGAAGTGAAGACGGGCGACGGATGAGCCGCTTTCGCGAGGCTGACCTGTCGCAGCTCAAGCGGCTGCCGGTCGCCGACCGTCCCACGCGGGTGTCCGTGGCCGAGTTCGCGCGTCCGCTCGAGCCCGCCGCGGCCGCCACGCTGCTCGCCTCGCTGCCCGACCTGCTCGCCGCGCGCACGCTGCGCGAAGTGGTGGCGCGCACGGTGGCGGCCCACCGGCGCGGCCGGCCGGTCGTTCTCCTGCTCGGCGGCCACGTCGTCAAGGTGGGAGTCGCGCCGTGCTTCATCGAACTGCTCGAGCGCGGCGTGATCACGCACGTGGCCATGAACGGCGCGGCGGCGATACACGACGTGGAGATCGCACGTGTCGGCCGCACGTCGGAGGACGTCGAGGCCAATCTCGAGTCCGGATCGTTCGGAATGGTGGACGAGACCGGGTCGTTCATGAACCGAGTGGCGGTCGAGGCAGCGCGCGCGCGGCTGGGATTGGGCGAAGCGTGGGGCGCCGCGCTCGAGGCCGAACGTGCGCCACACCGCGACGCAAGCCTGCTTGCGCGAGCCTCGCGAACAGGCGTGCCAGCCACCGTGCACGTGGCGCTTGGAACCGACACCATCCACTACGACCCCGGCTGCGACGGAGCGGCGCTCGGGGACACCACGCTTCGCGACTTCCGCATCCTGGCGGGCACGCTGGCCGAGGCCCGGGGGGCGGTGGTGCTCAACGTGGGGTCGGCCGTGCTCATGCCCGAAGTGTTCCTCAAGGCGCTGGCGGTGGCCCGGAACCTGGGCGCGAGTCTCGAGGAGCTGACCACGGTCAACATGGACCAGATCCAGCACTACCGGCCGCGGGTCAACGTGGTGGAGCGCCCCACGCGTGCGGCAGGTGCGAAAGGGTATTCTCTCACGGGACACCACGAGATCCTGGTGCCGCTCTATTGTGGTTCGGTTCTGGCCGATTTGCCTTGAGTGCAGATTGCCCGACGCCGATACCGCCGCCGCGTCCCGGAAGGCACCAATCAGTTGACGTGGCCTCCACCTCCGGAGATAATCCTCATCCCCTGACCACCCTCTAAGGTGGTCCACAACCGTTGGCGGAGGATCCACCGAGACGCGCGTTGCTACTCCATCGCGACAAGACCCGCGGTTTCGCAGGCCCTGTCGTCGAAGTGTGAGCCGGGCATCCGCCCGGGGCTCGTGAGCGTCCGGACTGCCTCGGCGCCGTCTTCCCGACGGCGCAGCGTACGGCGCTGCTAGCCCCCGGTGGGCCCATGAACCCGGGAGATCGTGTGAAGCTTCGAACGCTGGTCCTGATTGCCGTGCTGGCCATGGGTCTGACGCTGGGCGCCGCGGCCGAAACCCCGTTGACGTTCTCCGACAGCACGGCCATGGACTGGAGCCGCGTTCCGGAGTACCGGGTGGTCCCGGGGGATCGACTCCAGTTGGACTTCGGTCGCCGCGGCGATGGCGCACCCGAACTGCGCGATGTCCGCGTGCGGCCCGATGGCCGCATCACGGTGTTTCCCGCGGGCGACGTGATCGCTGCGGGGCTCACGCCAATGGAGTTGCAGCGCAACATCGTGGCGCTGTTGTCGGCGGACCTGAAGTTGCCCCGCGTGGTCGTGAACGTCACCGAAGTCGCGGGCAATGTGGTGCACGTCGTGGGCCGTGTCGACAAGCCCGGCAGCTATCCGGCCGGTCCATTCGTCACCGTCATGCAGGCGATCACCGCAGCCGGCGGCCTCAAGGACGACGCGGCGCGCAACAGCGTCGTGTTGTTCCACCGGGATGGCGCCCGCACCGTGTCCGTGTCGCGCATCCGGCTCGACCGACTCCTCAAGGGCGACGACCTTGCGGACGCCGTGGTCGGGCGATTCGACATCATCTTCGTGCCACGCTCGACGCTCGGAAACATAAACGTGTTCGCGCAGCAGTTCCTCGCCCCGGCGGGGAGCCTGCTCTCCAGCTCGTTGATCGGTTGGGAGCTGTTCAACCTCGACCGCGTGTTCGTGACGCGAGTCATCCGGGAGTGACGGGAACCCCCTCATGAGCCAGCCCACCTCCGCATCTCCGCCCAGCATCGTCCGGCAGGCCACCGCTCGCGAATTCCTCTCGGTGCTGTTCCGCCGCAAGTGGATCATCCTGGGACTGTTCCTCGTCACCACGGCCACGGTGCTCATCGTGGCCATGACCACGCCCACCTACTACGAGTCGTCGGGTCGCATCCTCGTCAAGCGCGGCGAGCGGCAGAGCATCCTGCGACCGGAACGCCAGGTCTTCAGCGACTGGGAGCAGGAGCTCGGCAGCGAGATGCAGATCATGCGGAGCGCCTCGGTCGTGAAGCGCGCTCGCGAACTCATGGACGTCGAAGCCAAGCGACTGGGCCAGGAGCTGAGCCTCGATGCCGCCAGCATCGACGTCGAGGTGATGGGCAAGAGCAACGTGATCGCCCTGGGCTATCGCAGCCTCGATCCGGTGCAGGCGCAGGTCGCGTGTCGCGCCGTGATGGACTCCTACATGGAGTACCGCCGAAGCCGCATGACGCTGGATCACCCGCGGCAGTTCCTCGAGAAGGAGATCGCTGATCTCGAGGCCAGCATCCGGATCCGGCTCGAGGAGCGCCGCATGTTCACCGAGCAGACGGGCATCGCGGCCCCGGTGGCGCAGATGCAGAGCTGGTTGACCCAATCCAGCGCACTCGAGACGCGCCGGAGCGATCTGTCTGCCGACCTCGCCGCCGCGCAGAGCGTGGAGCAGGCGATGCGCCGGATGCAGTCGGATCCTGACATCGACCTGCCGACGTTCGACGGTGCCGCCCAGTTCACGAACGAGGCGGCGCTGGTCTCGCTCAAGCAAAAGGTGCTCGAGCAGCAGGCGAGGATCGCCGTCCTGAGTGAGACGCTTCGCGATGACGCGCCCGAGGTGGTCGGCGCGCGCCAGACGCTGGAAACCCTGTTCGGACTGCTCCGAAGGGAGGTGGACGCTCGCGTCCGCCTCGCCGGCTCGCGGGTCCAGCAGCTGAAATCCCGCCTCGCCGTGCTCGACCACGAGATCGCCACCGTCCGCCACGGGCTGCTCGCGGCGCCGAAGAGCCTGAAGAGGATGGACGAGATCGACAGCGACCTTTCGGCGCTCCGCTTTCGACTGCGCGAGGTCACCAACGCCCGCGACCAGGCGCTCATCACCGCGAACACCATGCCCGACGTGAATGTGGTCGTGCTCGCGCCGGCCGGAGTCGCCGTCGCCGCGAACGAACTGGACGTCGTCCGGCTCGCGTTGGCGCCCGCGTTCAGCTTGCTCGTGGGTATCGCGATCGCGTTCTTCGTGGATGGACTGGATCTCACCGTTCGCACCGCGAACCAGGCGGAGGAGTACCTCGACCTGCCTGTCCTCGCATCGCTGTCCGAGCGCCGTCGCCGCAACGGCTGATTCCGCGAAGGAATCCCATGACCCGCATCTATGACGCGCTCAAGAAGGCCGAGTCCAATCGGGAGAGGCTGGGTCTGGGCCCGGCTCCGCTCAGCTCGCCGCCGGAGCAGCCCCTGGCGCCCGGCTGGGGGAACACGTCCACGGACGCGCCGCTCGCCCCGCTGCCGCTGGTCGGCGGCGTGGAGCTGGGCGAGGACGCCATCCGCGAGACCTCCGCGCTTCGCGTGAATCTCGAAAGCGTGCTCGTCGACCGCGTGCCGCGCTCGCTCATGTTCTTGTGCGCCCAGGCGGGCGAGGGCACCAGCACCGTGGCGCTGCAGTTCGCCCAGTCGCTTGCGCAGGGCAATGCTCGCGTGCTGTTCGTGGACTCGCACGCGCGCCGGCCGGTGTGCTTCGCCGACGAGACCCAGCGCCATGCCGTGCTCGACGCGCGCGTGGCTTCGCCGTCCATGGCCGGCGTGATGACGCCGAATCTGTCGGCGATGCCCGCGACTGAAGAAGCGGTTCGCGCCGGCTGCGTGTCGGCCGGGGTCCTCCGTTCGGTGCTCCAGGCCGCGGTGGGCTCGTACGACTGGGTGATCCTCGACGGGCCTCCGGTCGTGGAGTCGCCCGACGCGGCATCGCTGGCCGCCCTGGTGGATGGAGTGATCCTGGTGTTGCACGCCGGACGGGCCAAGCGCCCGGTCGTGGCGCGCGCGGTGGAGATGCTGCGCAAGTCGGGCGGGCGCGTGCTCGGTACGGTGCTCAATCGCCGCGTCCACGAGATCCCGGGGTTCATCTACCGACGCATCTAGAGGTCGCCATTCCCATGTGCCGGACAAGCGAGGCCATCTCCCCGACGCCCTGGCCGGCGCGCTGCTCGTTCCGCCACGTCCGGGGGGGCGCGTGAACGCTGCTCCGAGCGAACTCCCGGAGCCCGTGGATCCGTCCCAACCGGCCACGGGCTCTGCCCTTTCGGCCACGTTTCAGCCGGTGCTGGACCTGGTGCTCGGTTGGGCCGGGGACCCACTCGAGGCGCTCGTGCTCTCGGGCAGCCACGCCACCGGCGAAGCGGTGTGGGCGGAATTCGAAGGCCACAGGCTGTCGCTCTCCGACCTGGACCTCTACGCCGTGATGCGCGATGACGCGGCCGTGTCCGCCGCGCTCCGCAGGCGCGAGGGCACTTCGACCGCGACTATCGACGAGGCCGCGCGGCTCGCCGGGCTCGCCGGACCGCTCGAAGTGGCGTTCGTCACGCGAGAGGGACTGGCGCGCATGCCGGCACGGCCGGGCTCGGTGGAACTGATCCGCTCGGGACGCGTGCTGGTGGGGGACGAGCGCATGCTCGAGCGGCTGCCGCACTGGCGACCGGCCGGCGTCAGCGCGGAGGAGCGGCTCCTCCTGATCGAGAACCGGGCATTCGAACTGCTCTGGGCGTGGCACGTGCTCGGGCATGGTCTTCAGGGTCTGCGCGCTCAGCACGTGATCCTCAAGACCGCGCTCGACCTGGCCGCCGCGCGCACGCTGGCGCACGGGCAACTGCCTGCACGCTCGGCCGAGCGCGTGGCGGTTGCCCGTTCGCTCGGCGCGCCGAGCGACCTGCCATCGTGGCTCGCGGGGGCATGGGAAGGCCTGGATCCGCTCTGGGAAACGGCCGTGGCGTGGCGCTCGGGTCGCGTTGAGGCATGGCGCGAAGCCGAGGCGGGCCGGGCATGGCGCGCCGCGGTGCGAGCCTGGAGCGCGGCGTGGTGGGCGGAGCAGGCGTCACCTTCTGCAAACGCCGATCCCTGGGAGCGCGCACTCGACTCGGCCGCGCGCGGTTCGCTTCTTCGCCGGCTGCGTCGCTCGCTCCGCCCAGTGCCAGGCGTGGCGGCGTTCGACTCCCTGCGCTCGGCGGTGACGCTCACCCCGAGCGAGCGCCTCGCGCGCCGCGCCCTCGCGAGCCAGCTCATGCGCCTGCTCTGGCGCGTACGCCATGCGTGGGCCGGGACGCCGCTCCTGCGCATCCACGGCACTGCCGTCGTGCTCCTGCTCGCGGCTGCCCAGTCCACGGGCGAGCCCGTGCTGCCCGCTGGGGCCCTGCGGGCGCTTCGCCGCCTCGGCGTCACCCGGGAGTCGCACTTCAGCGACGCGAGCCGCGTCGCGGTCGCCCACTGGGGCCGTGCGATCCCTTCGGCCCGCACGGAGCAGGACTCGTTCCGGAGTCCGCGATGAAGCCGGTCATGGTGGTGGTGCTGGTGGACGCGCTCGGCTGGACGCTCGCCGGCCGCGACGCCGGCTTCGCGCCGCGGCTCCCGCAACGCCGGCCGCTCGGCACCGTGCTGGGTTTCAGCTCCGGCGCGCTGCCCACGGCCTTCACCGGTCGACCGCCGCGCGAGCATGGCCGCTGGCTCATGTACCGCCGCGCGGCGAACGGCAGCGTGTTCCGGGGGTTCGAGTGGTTGCGACTCTTGCCGGCCCGGCTGCGCCGCAGCTGGCGGCTTTCCGGCTGGCTCACGGCGGAGGTCGCGCGGCGCGGCGTGCGCGGGTACTTCAACCTGTACGAGGTCCCGCGCGACGAGCTGGCCGCGTTCGACCTGCCGGAGCGCGACGACATCTTCACGCCGGGAGGGCTTCCGGGAGACTCGCTGTGGGACGCTGTGCAGCGCCGCGGCCTCGCGTGGCGGAGCTGGAACTGGCGCACACCCGAGGACCAGGCACGCGCGGAGTGCCTCGCCTGCCTCGAGCGCGGCCGCGAGGACTTCTTGTTTGTCTACTCCGCGCTGCTCGACGCTCGCTTGCACCATGAGGGCTCGCGTGGCCCCGGCGTGCGGCGCTGCCTCGACGATTGGTCGTCGTGGTTCGACCTGGCGCACGCCGCCGCCGACCGCGCCGGGCGCGACGCGTGGCTCTACCTGTGCTCGGACCACGGCATGGTGGACGTGGACGGCAGCGTGGACGTGATGGGCCGGCTTGCCGCGCTGCCTTGGCGCCGGGGCCGCGACTACGTGGCGTTCTTCGATTCCACCATGGCGCGCTTCTGGTGGCGCACGCCGGCCGCGCGTGACGCCGTGCGGGCCGTGCTCGCTGCAGAGTCCGCGGGGCGCTGGCTGGCTCCCGAGGACCTGGCGCGCGAGGGCGCCGACTTCGCGGATCACCGCTATGGGGAGGACATCTTCCTGCTTCGCCCCGGGAAGCTGATCGTGCCGTCGTTCATGGGCCGCACTTCGGTCGCGGCCATGCACGGCTATGACCCCGCCCATCCCGACATGGCGGGCGTGCTCGCGAGCAATCGTGTCTTGCCGGCCGAGGTCACGCATCTCTCGCACCTGCGCGCGTTCCTCGAGCGCGAGCTGGACGCGCTCCACGCCGCCACCGCACGCCCGGGGGCGGCATGAGGCGCGGCGAGATCGCCCAGAATGTCTCGCGCGGAGCGTTTTTCCTCGCGGTGGAGAAGACCGCGGCGCTCGTCTCGGGCATGCTGTACTTCGCGCTCATGCTGCGCTGGCTGGGACCCACGAACTACGGGATGCTCACGCTGGCGCTGGCCATCATCGGGCTCGCCAGCATCTCCACCGGCAATCTCGAGGTGTTCCTCGAGCGCTTCGCGGCCGAGTACCAGGCGCGGCGCCGGTTCGATCTGCTCTACCGCGCGCACGCGTTGGCCGTGGGCATCAAGTTCGCGCTCGGCGTGCTGGCCAGCCTCGCCCTGCTTGCGCTCGCTCCGAGCCTCGCGACGCAGTTCAACATGCCGGAACTCGCGGTCCTCGTGCCCATCCTCACGGTCATGGTCGCCACCGACGGGCTTGCCACCACCGGCCGCTCGCTGCTGTTCGGCATGCAGCGCTTTGAGTGGGTGAGCGGGCTCTCTCTCGCATTCCACCTCGGCAAGACGGTGCTCGTGGGCGTGTTGTGGTGGGGGCGCCAGGGGCTCGTTTCGCTCGCCATCGGGCTGGCCGCGCTGGCGGTGCTCCAGGCGCTACTGTTCTCGCTGGCCGCATGGGTGCTGGCGCGTCGTGCGGCGGCCATGCCGAACGGGGGCGAGGAGGCGGACTCCTCCTTCGAGGAGCGCGACGGTCGTTCGTTGCTGTCGCAGATGCTCGGCTACTGCCTGCCGCTTCTCGGGGCGCGAGCCGCGTTCCTGTCGGGGCAGAACCTCGGCAAGGTGCTGCTCGCCAAGGTGCTGGATGCCACTCAACTGGGATACTTCACGTTCGCGTTCCAGACCATCGAGCGCTTCGTGGAACTGGTCTACACGCTGCCGTCGTCGCTGCTGCCCTCGCTCACCCACCTCGTGGCGCGCGAGGAACGCGAGCGACTGGGCTACGTGTTCGAACAGGCGTTCCGACTCGTGCAGGTGGCGGCATGCGTGGTGGCGTGGCTGCTGTTCGCATTCGCCCCCGAGCTCACGCTGTGGGTCGGGAGTCCGCTGTTCCTGCCCTCGATCGGCCTGCTGCACGTGCTGGCGCTCGTGCCGATCGCGCGCACGGCCCAACAGCCGCTCACCATGCTATTCCAGGCCACGCGTCGGCCCGGCATCGTGCTCACGCTGGCCATGCTCAAGCTGGGCGTGGAGCTCGCCTGTTACGTGGCCATCGTGCCGCGCCTCGGGGGCCTGGGTGCGGCGTGGGCGAATCTGGCGGGAGCGGTCGCCTCGTACCTGGTGGCGCTCGCGTTCGCGGCGACGATCCTGCCCGAGACGGCCTCGCAACGCACCAGCGTGCTCTTACGCGCGCTTGCGGTGACCGTTCCGATGCTGCTGCTGGCGTGGCTGCTGCTCACGCCGGGCGGACCTGGGTTGATGTCGTTCGTGGCGCGCGTACTGCTCGTGCTGCCGGCCGTCGTCGCGATCTTCGCGCTCCGGCTGATCACCCGCTACGATCTGGAGAAACTGTCGGGCTTGAGTCTTCGGGCGCCACTCGCGCGTCGGATCCGCGACGTCGTTGTGCGAGTGGCCGAGCCCCTCGCCCGCGTGTTCGAGCCCCGGAGGACCGCATGAGCGCCGCCCGCGTGCTGGTCATCGTGCCTGCGCACAACGAGGAAGCGAGCCTGCCGGCCACGCTCGCCGAGCTCCGTGCCAAGGCGCCGCAGGTCGAGGTGCTGGTCGTGGACGACGGCTCACGCGACGGCACCACGCGCATCGCGCGCGAGGCGGGCGTGGCAGTCGTGCGGCACCCCGTGAACCTTGGTGTGGGCGGGGCGCTCCAGACGGGATTTCGCTGGGCGTACGAACACGGCTACGACATCGGCGTTCAGTTGGACGCCGACGGGCAGCACGACCCGGCCTATCTGGGCGCCCTGCTCGCGCCGGTCCTCGAAGGAAGTTGCGACGTGAGCATCGGCTCGCGTTTCGTGTCCGCCACCGGCTATCGCGCACCGTGGAGTCGGCGGCTCGGCATGCTGTTGTTCAGCGGGGTCGTGCGCCTGGCCCTGGGGCGCTCGATCGCCGACACCACGTCGGGATTCCGTGCCTACAACCGCGCCGTCATGGACGTCTGCCAGCACGATTTCCCCAAGGACTTCCCCGATGCCCCGCTGCTCATCGCGCTCGCCCGGCGCGGCTTCCGGCTCGATGAAGTGCCGGTGGTCATGCGCGAGCGCCAGGCGGGGCAGTCGTTCTACACGCTCGGCAAGCAGCTCTACTACCCCTACAAGAACCTGCTCGCATCGCTCATGGCCCTGATCCGTAAGCCCATCTAGGAGGATGCCGTGACCTTCCTCTCGCGTACCCAGCTGATCACCGCGCTCGGCGCGGTCCTCATGGCGCTGTACGTGCTCGACCTCGTGCGTCGCCGCAAGCTGTCCGAGGAGTATTCGCTGCTGTGGGTCATCGCCACCACGGTCATCGCCGTGCTCGGCTTCTCGACGCCGCTGCTCACGTGGATCACGCGCGTGCTCGGGTTCCTGGGCGAGTCGTCCACCACGTTCGCGTTTGGGCTGGCGTTCTCGTTGGCCATGCTGCTCTACGTTTCGCTCAAGCTGTCGCGACTGGGGTTCGAGAACCACGCGCTCACTCGCGAACTCGCGCTCTTGCGCGACGAGGTCGAGAGTCTTCGGTACGGTCGGCAGGAGAGTCCGCGGTGATTCGATTGTTTCAACTGCTGCTCGGCGTCGGGATCTCGGCGCTGTGCGTGTGGCTGTCCATGAAGGATGTTCGCTTCGGCGAAGTGCTCACCGCACTGCGCGGCGCCGACCCGTTCGGGTTCGTGCTCGTCATGCTGGTGACGTTGTTCGGTTTCTGGCTGCGCGCCGTGCGCTGGCGCTACTTCATCCAGGCCGGGCGGCCACTGCCGTTGGGGTCGCTGTTCAGCGCCACGATGATCGGGTTCATGGCGAACAACGTGCTTCCGTTCCGGCTCGGGGAGTTCGTGCGGCCATGGGCGCTGGCGCGTCGCGAGAAGCTCTCCAAGACCACGCTGCTCGCGACCGTGGTGGTGGAGCGGGTCGTGGATATGCTCACGCTGCTCGGCATCTTCGGCATCAGCATGATCGTGCACCCGATCGCCGAGAACACCGACGCCGGTCGCCTCGTGCAGTGGGGCGCGCGGTTGCTCATCGCGCTGTGTGTGGCGCTCACCGTGTTCGTGATCGCCGTGGAGCGAAATCGAGGGCTCGCGCAGGCGGTGGTCCGATTCGTGACCGCGCCGCTTCCGGGCGAGGCGCACGCTCGCCTCGCGATCATGTTCGAGCGCTTCCTCGAGGGGCTGGGCCTGTTCCGCGACCTGCGCCGCCTGACGTTGGTGTTCGCCCTCTCGTTCACGATGTTCCTGTGCTTCGCGCTCGCGCTGGGGATCAGCCTGTGGTCGCTGGATATCGCGCTGCCGTGGTACGCGGGCCTCGTCATGCTGGTGATCACCGCGATCGGCATCATGGTCCCGGCGGCCCCAGGCTACATCGGCACGCTCAATATAGCCTGCACCGCGGGGCTCGCGCTGTTCGGCGTGGGCAAGGCGCAGTCGGTGCCGTTCTCGTGGTTCTACTTCTTCAGCCAGTGGCTGCCGATCACCGCCGTCGGGCTGGTGTACCTGAACCGCGAGGGACTCTCACTCCGTGCGCTCGGTCAGGCCGAGCGTCGGGAGGGCGAGTGAACTCAAGCGCGAAACGCGATCGCGATGCGCGTGACCGCGGCGACGACGTCGTCCACGTCGCGATCGCTCATGCGCGGGAACAAGGGCAGCGTGATCGCGCGGCGATAGGCGTCCTCGGCCACGGGGAATGCGCCGGGCGCCAATCCGAGGCTGTCCCGGAAGTGCGGGTGCAGGTGAATCGGGATGAAGTGAACGCTCGTGCCGATGTTCTCGGCGCGCAGCTCCTCGATGAAGCGCGCGCGGTCGATGGTCAACCGCTCCAGCTCGAGCGCGATGGGGTAGAGGTGCCAGGCATGCGTCATGCCGGGGCGCGTGATCGGCAATCGCACCTCAGGCACGCCGGCCAGCCCCGCCCGGTAGCGAGCCACGATCTCATGGCGTCGTCGCTGCGACTCGTCGAAGCGCTCGAGCTGCGCCACGCCGATTGCCGCGAGCAGGTCGGACAAATTGTACTTCCAGCCCGGCGCGGTGACTTCGTAGAACCACGAGCCGCCGGCGCCATAGCGTTTCCAGGCGTCGCGGTTCATACCGTGCAGGGACAGCAGCTGGATGCGGGAGGCGAGTTCTTCGTTGTCGGTGACGACCGCGCCGCCCTCGCCGGTGGTGAGGTTCTTGGTGGCGTAGAACGAGAATGTGGTGACGTCCGCGAGTTCCGCCGAGCCCACGGGGCGGCCATGCGAGGCGGCGCCGAGCGAGTGCGCGGCGTCGTCCACGAGCGTGATGCCTCGCCCGGCGGTGATCGCGCGCAGCGCGTCGTGATCGCACGGATGACCGGCGTAGTCCACGCTGAGCACCGCTCGCGTGCGCGGCGTAAGGGCCGCTTCGACCTTGCGCGGATCGATACACAGCGTGTCGGGCTCGACGTCCACGAGCACGATCTTGGCGCGGACGTGCTCGATCACGTTGACCGTGGCCACGAATGTGTACGGCGTGGTGATGACCTCGTCGCCCGGACCCAGGCCGAGCGCCTCGAGCGTCAGATGCAGCCCACCCGTGGCGCTATTCACGACCACGGCGTGCTTCGCCGACGCCAGCTCCGCGATGCGTTGGGCCAGCTCGAATGTGCGCGGGCCGGTGGTGATCCAGCCCGAATCCAGCGCCTGCATCACGAGCTCGCGTTCACGGGGCCCGATATCGGGCACGGCGATGGGCAGGAACTCCGCACGCACGGGCGGACCGCCCTGCGAGGCGAGCCGGCCCGTGGCCGGCAGGGGGTCGGGCTCATTCATCGTTTCAGTCTAAGGCCACGACTCGCTCTCGCGC
>JANNKI010000014.1:0-2346 GCA_031396225.1 bacterium
GCACCCGGTGCGACGAACGCGTCGGGTTGAAGGGCGTTGCCCGCGCGCGTAGTGTGCGTCCTCCGATGGCTACTCCTTTCCTCGATCGGCTGTCCCAGGGCCCGCTGCTCGCCGATGGCGCCATGGGGACGCTCCTGTTCCAGAAGGGCATCCCATTCGAGCGCTGCTTCGACGAGCTGAACGCCTCGCGGCCCGCGCTGGTGGAGGAGATCCATCGCGAATACCTCGCCGCTGGCGCCGAGTTGATCGAAAGCAACACGTTCGGGGCCAATGCGGTACGGCTTTCCGCTCACGGACTGGATGAGAAGGCGCGGCTGTTCGCCCGGCAGGGCGTGAAGCTGGCGCGCAACGCGCGCGAGATCGCGGGGACGGCCGCCTTCGTGGCGGGTTCCATCGGTCCGCTCGGGAGAGCGCTGCAGCCGTTCGGAGCGATCGAACCCAACGAGGCGGCGGCCGTGTTCCGCGTGCAGGCCGAGGGATTGCTCGAGGGCGGGCTCGACGTGTTCGTGCTCGAGACGTTCCAGGACCTGAGCGAGATCCTGATCGCGCTCCGCACCGTGCGCGGCGTGACCGCCGAAGTGCCGATCGTGGCGCAGATGACGTTCGGCCCGGACGGCAAGACGCGTTACGGGCACACCCCGGCGCTCGTCGTGCGCGCGTTGAAGCAGGCGGGCGCGGACGTCGTGGGCGTCAATTGCGGCGTGGGACCGCAGGCCACGCTGGAGCTCCTCGAACTGTTCGTCGCGGCCGCGGGAAACACACCGGTCTCCGCCATGCCCAACGCCGGGCTGCCGCAGTTCGTGGAAGGGCGCTACGTCTACCTTTCGAGCCCGGACTACTTCGCCGACTTCGCCGCGCGCGCCGTGGGATTGGGCGTCAGGCTGCTCGGCGGCTGCTGCGGCACGACGCCGGCGCACATCCGCGCCATGCGCGAACGCCTGGCCTCGCACCTGCCGGCCGAGTCGCTCCCGAGCGGCGCCGAGGTGCGCGTGCTCGAGCCGGTCACCACCGTCGAGGGCGCCGGCGAGGCCGAGGAGCCCACGCTTATCAAGCTCATGCGCTCGCGCTTCGTCGTGAGCGTGGAGATCGATCCGCCTCGAGGCATCCAGACACAGAAGGTCATGGCCGGCGCGCGGCTCATGGCCGAGCGCGGCGTGGACTGCATCAATATCGCCGACAGCCCCATGGCGCGCATTCGCATGAGCGCGATGTCGCTCGCCTACCAGATCCACCGCGAGCTGCCGGCCATGGAGTTGATCCTTCACTACACGACGCGGGACCGGAACCTGATGGCGCTCCAGAGCGAGTTGCTCGGAGCGCACGCGCTGGGGCTTCGCAACATCCTGTGCCTGACCGGCGATCCGCCGAGCCTGGGCGACTATCCCAACATGACCGCCGTGTTCGACACCGACTCGGTGGGGCTGATCCGCATCGTGCGCAAACTGAACGAGGGCACCGACCAGGCCGGCTCGTCCATCGGTGGCCGCACGGCGTTCGCGGTGGGCTGCGGCGTGAACCCGACCGCCGAGGACTCAAAGGTGGAGCTGGAGCGCTTCCAACGGAAGCTCGATGCCGGTGCCCAGTACGTGATGACGCAGCCGGTGTACGAGCTGGACAGCTGGAAACGATTCCTGGACCAGCTGGGCGACATGCCGAGAGTACCGATCCTGATCGGCATCCTGCCGCTCCAGTCGTTCCGCCACGCCGAGTTCCTTCACAACGAGGTGCCCGGCATCCAGGTGCCGGACTGGATCCGCCGCCGCATGCACGACGCCGGCAACGAGGGCCAGAAAGTGGGGGTGGAACTTGCCCGCAAGCTGCTGGCCGAGGCGCGCGACCTGGCGAACGGCGTGTACCTCATGCCGTCGTTCGGACGCTACGAGAACTGCCTCGACGTGTTGGAGGGCGTGTTGGACGGTGCCCGCGGTCGGGGCCGCGCTTGAGCCGCGGCGCCCTCACGCCGGAGCGGGCTGAGGATCATCGCGACGCGCTCGATCGAGCCCTCCGAGTGGAGGACGGTCCCGCGCGGCATTCGCGGCTTCCGGAAGCGCCTCAGCCCCAGCGTTTCTTCCACTCCGCGATCCGCTGCAATGCCTCGAGCGGCGTCATGCCCTCGGGCACGAGCTTGCGTAACTCCTCGGCCAGCGGATGTTCGGCGGCCGCGGCCACGTCGAACAGCGGCAGCGGCGCCTGCGCGGCGTCGCGCTTCGCTCGCCTCGGTGCCTTCTCCAGCTCCTCCACCGTGCGCTCGCTCTCCAGTTCCGCGAGCACCACCTTCGCGCGCTCGATGACGCTCCCGGGCAGGCCCGCGAGTTTCGCCACGTGGATGCCGTAACTTCGATCGGC
>JANNKI010000050.1:0-3399 GCA_031396225.1 bacterium
GCACCCGGGACGCCACCGAGGCCACGCGCCTCGTCGTGCGCTACCTGCGCGGCGTGCTCGACTTCGACCAGGTCGGCCTGCTGCTCGTGGACCGCGAGCGCGGCGTGCTCACCGGCACGTGGGGCTCGAACGACGGGCTCGAGCCCGTGGAGGTGCCGCTCGTGGGCTCCGAGGGCGCGGTGTTGAGCGCGCTCTGGCAGCACCAGGCATTCGAGTGCGACGACCCGCAGCGCCAGCCCGCGCTGGTGCTGCCCAATGACCACGCGCTGGCCACGGTGTTCACCGAGCAGACCTCGTACGCGTGCGTGCCGCTGGAACTGGGCGCAGGCGTGGGCGCCGAGACGGCGCACCCGGACTGTTCGTCGTGCGCCGTTGGCCCCGATGCCCGGTTCGCCACGCCGCCCGGCGCCGAGACCGCGGCGTGGCGCGCACGGCGTGACGAGGACCGTCGGGATTGCGCGCGCTGTCCGCACCTGCCGCTCCTGGGCGTGCTCGTCGCCGCGCGCGGGCCCGGCGCGCCACCCGCGGCGGCCAGCGAGCGCACCCGCCTCGATTCGGTGGCGCTCACGCTGGCCCCCATGGTGGAGAACACGCGGCTCGTGCACGAACTCTCGCGCAGCCAGCGTTTCCTCGCCGACGTCCTGGACTCCATGCCGAGCGCGCTGGTCGCGTTCGGGCCCGACGAACGAACGCTGAGCCTCAATCGCACGGCGCAGGACCTGTTGGGGTTGACGGTCGAGGCGGCCGACGGCATGCCGGTGGGTGAGCTGTTCGGCGAGGAAGGGGCGGGGCATATCCTGGGGACGCTGGCCTCCGGCCAGCCCATCGTCAGGCTCGAGACGATGCTGCGACCGCCCTCGGGCGCGGCGCTTCCCGTGCGGCTGACCACGTCGCGGCTGCGCGATGGCAAGGGCCGCGCCTACGGTGCGCTCGCCACGTTCCTGGACCTCACACCGCTCAAGGCCGCCGAGGAGCGCGCCCGCCAGCTGGATCAGTTGGCGGCCCTCGGCCGATTCACGTCGAGCGTTGCGCACGAGATCCGCAATCCGCTCACCGGCATCAGCATGGGCGTGCGACGACTGTCCCGCGCGCTCGTCAATCAACCCGAAGAGGCCGAGCACCTGGAATTCGTGGTGCGCGAGATCCGTCGCCTGGACGGCATCGTCCAGGAGCTGTTCGACATCACGCACCCGCGGAAACTCGACCTCGCGCCACGCTCGCTCGAGGAGACCGTGCGGCGGGCCGAGCAGTCCCTCGCAGGCGTGTTCGAGGAGCTCGGCGTGCGGGTGTCGCGCGAGGTCGCACGATCGTTGCCACCTGTCGCGCACGACGCCAACCAGATGCAGCAGGTGTTCATCAACCTCTTGAAGAACGCCGCGGAGGCCTCGCCGCGCGGTGGCGCGATCCGCGTGCGCCTGGACCGTGCCGCAGCGCCGGGCGGGGGGATCGTCGCCACCGTGGCCGACGTCGGCTGTGGCATGGATGCCGACACCCGGAAGACGCTGTTCGAACCGTTTTTCACCACCAAACCCAAAGGCACCGGCCTGGGGCTCTATGTGACCCACGAGATCGTCAAGCGCCACGGCGGATCGCTCGCAGTCACGAGCGCCCCCGGGGCTGGCGCCACTTTCACCCTGGAACTGCCGCTCGATCCTCACGGAGGTACCCGATGAGCAAAGCCAATGTCCTGGTGGTGGAGGATCAGGAGTCGATCCGCCACTTCGTCGTGAAGGCCCTGGAGGACGAGGGGCACGTTGTACACGGAGTCGGCTCCGTGCGCGAGGCGCGCGTGGCGCTCGAACGCGACATGCCGGACCTGGCATTTTTGGATCTCAAGCTCCCCGACGGTACGGGCCTGGAACTGCTGCGCGAGATCAAGCGCGTGCAGCCCGAGGTGGCGGTGGTGTTGATGACCGCGTTCGGCGAGCTGGAGACCGCCGTCGAGGCGATGAGTGCGGGTGCCTACTGGTTCATGAAGAAGCCGTTCGAGCAGGAGGAGTTGATCGCGCTCACCGTCCGCGCGTTGGAGTCGCAGAAGTTGTGGCTCGAGTTGAAGCGCCTGCGGAACCAGGCGTTCAGCGACGAGGACTTCCTGCACTCGTCGAGCCCGGCGATGCAGGAGACGTACGCGATCGCCGAGCAGGTGGCGCGCGGCGACACCACCAGCGTGCTGATCGAGGGCGAGAGCGGCACCGGCAAGGAGTACTTCGCCAACCTCGTCCATCGCATGAGCGCCCGGCACGCGCAGCCGTTCGTGGAGATCAACTGCGCCGCCATCCCCAGCGAGCTGCTCGAGTCCGAGCTGTTCGGGCACGAGAAGGGCGCGTTCACCGACGCGCGCACCCAGAAGCTGGGACTCATGGAGATGGCCAACGGCGGCACGCTGTTCCTGGACGAGATCGGGGAGCTGGCGCCCATGCTGCAGGTGAAGCTCCTGCGTGTGCTCGAGCGGCGCACGTTCCGGCGCGTGGGCGGCACCAAGGACATCTCGGTCAACCTGCGCGTCATCTCGGCCACGAACCAGAATCTTGAAAAGATGGTGCGCGAGGGCGGGTTCCGCGAGGACCTCTATTATCGCTTGAAAGTGGTGCCGCTCCTGGTGCCGCCATTGCGGGACCGCGTCGAGGACATCCTGCCGCTGACGCGGCTGTTCCTGGAGCGCTTCAACAAGCAGTTCAAGAAGCCGTTCCGCGGCATCGGCGAGTCGGCCGAGCGCTTGCTCCAGGACTACCCGTGGCCCGGCAACATCCGCGAGCTCAAGAACCTGATGGAGCGCACGGTGCTGCTGGAGAAGGCCGAGGTGCTGGAGGCCCAGCACTTGAAGCTCGGGCCGCGCCCGCGCACGCCTGACGAGGCCACGCTGGGCCAGCGGGTGGACGAGGCGATGACCGGCATGATCCCCTCAACGGGCATCGCCTTCGAGGCGATGGTGGAGGAGATGGAGCGAGCCTTGATACTGCGTGCGTCGTATGCTACCAAGTGGAACCAGAGTCGCACGGCGGACCTGTTGAACCTGAAGCGCGACAAGCTCCGCTACCGCATGAAGCTCTACGATCTCCACGCCGACGGACAGGGACACCCGAGCCATCCCAATTCTCAGTGACACGCCGACCCGGCCCCGCCGGGTGCATTCGGTCGCGGCCACGCTGGCCGCGATCGCGGCCGCGGGAGTTCTCTCAGGAACGGGCTGTGGGTACACGGCCAGCCCGGCGCTCCTGCCGCAGCATTTGAAGACCGTCGCGATCCCGGTGTTCGAGAACGGCACGCCAGAGGCGGCGCTCGAGCAGGAGCTGACCGACGCCGTCGTCCAGCGGTTCGTGAAGGACAATCACCTGAAGATCGTGGACGAGAAGAGCGCCAACGCCGTGATCCGCGGCAAGGTGACCCAGTACAAGAACG
>JANNKI010000289.1:0-1875 GCA_031396225.1 bacterium
CGGCGCGTCGGCCGTGGGCGATGGCGTGCTTGCGCTGGTGCGCGGCGACCAGGTCACCGCCGAGCTCGCCGGCTGCGGCAGCGTGCTGACCACCGCGTCGGTGTGGATCGAGCCCGTGAGCCTCGTGTACGAATCGCGCACGGACCAGGGACTGGGCGGCGTGCGCGTGCGGCTGGTGGACGTGAGCGGCGCAGGCAACGGCGGCGCGCCCGGCGGGCCGGCCCGTGTGTTCGCGGGTGACGGCGTCACGCCCAGCCCCGCCGACGTGGTGACCGACGCGCTTGGCCGCTACTCGTTCCCGCTCGTGCCGCGCAGCTCCTATCGGCTCGAGGTGTCGCCGAGCGAGCCGTGGAGATTCCCGTCGCGCGTCGGGCTCGCGGCATTGCCGCCCGGGCACTTCACCGATCCGGCCGGCTCGTTCGGCGGCACGTTCACCACGGCGGACTCGTTGGCACCCATCGCCGTGGACGTCCCCGTGGATGCGGTCGGGCCGATCGCGCTGTTCGTGGAACAGACCGCTTCGCGTCCCGAGGTCGAGTGGGGCGACGAACTCGAGTACAGGATCCGCGTGGCGAATCGCTCCGACAGCGCGCTCACCAGGGTCACGCTGCACCAGACGCTCCCATCCGGGTTCGGCTATCAGCGCGGCTCCGCCCGCGGCGGCCTCGTGGCGACCGGTTCGGGCACGGCGCCTTCGGGAACCCCCATGGCCGACGCCTCCGGCGTCGGGCCGGCGCTCGCGTTCGAACTGGGTCCGCTCGCTGCTCGCGAGACCTACGAACTCCGGCTCAAAACGCGAGTTCGCGCCGGTGCCCCCGTGGGCGTGGCCGTTGCGGTGGCCCAGGCGCGAGCGCAGGCGGAGGTCAGCGTGGTCCAATCGAACCAGGCGCCGGCCCGTGTGCGCGTGCGCGGCGACGTGTTCGCCGACGAGGGCGGCATCGTGGGCACGGTCGTGGTGCAGGCGGCGAACGGCGGCGCCCCCACGGGCCTCGCCGGCGTCCGGCTTTACCTGGACGACGGCACCTGGGTCGTGACCGACGCACGGGGTCGCTTCAGCTTCACGGGAGTGACGCCGCGCACGCACGCGTTGAAGCTCGACCGCACCACGCTGCCGCCGCGCGCATGGCCGGTGACGCTCGACCGCCGCGATGCTGGCACCCCCGGGCTTCGCTTCGTGGACCTGACGCGCGGAGAACTGGTACGCGCCGACTTCGCCGTTGCCGGCGACACCTCGGCTTTGCGCGAAGCCCAGGACCGCCGCATGGCCGCCGCGACCCGCGACGAGGCCGCGCGCGTGCTCACGCGCGGGCTCCAGCGCCCGGAGCAGCGCACGCGCACCGGCGACGCTCGCACGCTGCCGGCTTCGGCGATCGTCACCGGCGAGCGCGAATCGGGCGAGGGAGGCGCGAGTGGTCGTGTGACGCGACCGCTGGGCGCGCCCGCGGTCACGATGGCGTCGCTCGAACAACTGCTGCCCACGCTCGATCCGGAGCTGGGCTTCGTGGGGCTCTCGGACCTCGACACGGTGACGTCCACGCAGGTGGCCGTGCGCGTGAAAGGCCGCCTCGGAACGCCACTCGTGCTGCGCGTGAACGGCGTGCGCGTTCCGGAGTCACGCGTCGGCCGTCGCGTCACCGCGACCCAGGCAGGGCTCGAAGCGTGGGAGTACGTGGGCGTGACGCTACGTCCCGGGATGAACGTGCTCGAGTTGGCCCCCCCGCACGCGCGGGGTCGCGTGGCGGTGCGCGTCGTGGCCCCGGCCGCGCTCGGCAGTCTGGCGCTCGCAGGGCCACGCCTGGCGCCCGCCGACGGCCGGAGCCCGGCGTTGCTCACGCTCTCGGCGGTGGATTCGGCGGGCGTGCCGGTGGGCGCGCG
>JANNKI010000063.1:0-7283 GCA_031396225.1 bacterium
ATCCTGAACGGCTTCAAGAGCGGGTTCATGCCGTACCCGCAGAAGGCGCGCATGCTGCGCGAGGTCAACCTCGAGATCGACCGCGTGTTCATGGACGCGTTCCCGAGCGAGTACGACCTGCGCGGGAGCTACTGAGCGCGCACGGTCTCGCCACGCAACGCGAGCAGCGCGTCGGCTACAGCGAGGCCTGCGGCGGCGGTGCGACCGAGTCGCCGGTCGTGAACCGGAACCGGAGCACGTCGCGGCGGAGCACCCCCTGTTGCATCCGGATGCCCGAGGTCAGCATGTAGGTGTACTCGGTGTGCCCGGAGAGTGGCCGCGCGGGGATGAAGTACACCTTGCCGATGAGCCGGCTCAGCGGCGGGCTGTGGGTCCGGAACTCGTACGCCGCGCTCGGGAATGCCTGCGTGTAGCGGATATAGGCGTTGCCCGGCATGAACCGCACGGTGCCGGCAACGGTGTTGCCGAGCGGGTCGCTCACGCGAAAGCTCGTCACCTCGAGCCGGGTCGAATCGATCTCGTCCACGAACACGACGGAATCGATCGAGTTGACCGCCCACGACCAGGGCTCGTTGGCCTCGGGGGCCACCACGCCCAGCGGGCCCGCGCTCTGCACGAGGATCTCGCTGTCGATCCCTGGCGCGGTGGTCTCGGGCTTGGAGCACGCCGTGGTTCCGGCCGCCACGATCAGGAGGACCGCGCCGAGGGCGCGAAGCGCATGGGCATGCGGGGTCATCGGGTCTCCAGGAGCGCGTGTCCGGAACGGGAGCAGCCGGGGGCGGGACTGTAGCGACAGGGGCGAACGCATTCAAGGGCGGGCGGGCGCGTGCCGTGCGCATCCTGCTTGCGGGCGGCCCGCGATGCGATACTCTGCCCCACTCTTCGAGGAGGCCGATCCCATGCGCTCGTTCCGCCGCGTCATCTTCCTGCTCGCCACCCTCTCGCTGCCGACCGTGGCGGACGCCCAGTCGGGCGCGCCCGGCTTCCAGCTCCAGGTGGACGGCGTGCTCGCTTCGCTGCAGGGCACGCTGGCAGCCGCGAACGGGGCGGAGCTCTCGTCGCTGTTGTCCTCCGGACCCGGCTTCGCGATCACGGCCAGCCTGGGCGTGCGGCGGCACTGGACGCTCGGCGCTCGCGTCGCGCACTTCGGGAGCGAAGGTGACGACGTGTTCCAGTTCGTGGACGAAGCGAACTCGAACGGGCTGCCATTCACGGACGGCGCGGGGCCCTACGACCTGAACCGCCGGCTGAGGGCGACGGCCGTGCACGGCCTGCTCCAGTATCGTCGCGCGCTCGGTGCCAGGACCGAATGGCTGCTCGAGGGCGGCGGCGGCGTGGTGTCCGCGCGGGAACGCCTGGTGCTCACTTCCGCGACGGGCGAGAAGGCCAGCGCGGTGGGTGAGCAGCTCGACCCGTCGTGGGTGGCGGGCTCAGGACTCGGCCTGGTCGTGGGATGGAACACGCAGCTCGTGGCGAGTGCGCGCTGGACCGGCACGATCACCAGCGACGGTGCGGTGTGGACCCAGGGAGACTCGCCCAGCTACCTCCACTGGGGCCTCGGTCTTCGGTATCCGCACGACAGCCGCTGACCTCGCGGGTGCATGGGACGGCGGCATGACTCGCACCCCCGACCGATCGAACGTCTGGCCCGCCGCGGGAGTCGTGTGCGCGCTGGCGGTGTGCGGCGGGCTGATCGTGGCCCCAGCCTGCGCCCAGACCGTGAGCTACGTGGCCCGGCTCGCCAACATCAACCGGGTCGGGCTCACCATCACCAACTACGGGTTCCTCGGGAACAACTTCACCTCGCGCTCGCCGTCGTTCGAGTTTCCGCTGGGCTCGGGTTTCGAGCACATGTCGCGCGCCGGGCTGTGGGTGGGAGCTTTCGCGCTGTCGGACGACGGCGCGTTCACCGGCGTGACCACGGGGCTCGTGGACGCCGCACAGGGCAACGCGTCGGCGAACGAGACGGAGTTCACGCCGCTCTCCGACGTGGTGTCGGAACGCTCGCGGATCCCCAACAGCCGCGTGTACTCACCCGGCGCCGTCAGCGACCAGGACCTGCTGACCAGCTACACCGACGCGGTGCCGCGCGGCTCACGGGGCAACCAGCTCGAACGCCACACCCCGCTGCGCATCACGGTGCGTCAGACCACGCTCGGGTTCACGCTGCGGGCAGCGGACGATTTCGTGGTGACGCGCTACGTGGTGATCAATGACGGGCCGCCGCTCCACGACGTGTGGCTCGGGCTCTACGCCCAGCTCGCGTCCGGCGATAAGAACCGCTACTCGCAATGGCCGCCCACCGGAACCTCCGGGCCGGGTTCCTGGTACTTCAAGGCCCATATCGAATACGACGCGGCGCGGCGACTGTACGTGGAGCACTTCTGCCTTTCGCCTCCCTACCCGGCCGGATGCGGCAATTCACTGGTGCCACCGTGGGTGGGGATCAAGCTGCTCGGGGTCACACCCGGCACGATCGCTGACCGAAGCGTCCACTGGCGCTGGTGGTCGTACGAACCGGGCGACCCCACGCGCGACGAGGATGTCGAGAAATACCGCCTCATGAGCGACGCGCAGGTGGACGACCCTGCGGGCTGCCTGCTGCTAGGGCAGTGTTCGCCGATCCAGCTCCTGAGCGTGGGGCCGTTCCCGTTCGTCGGCCACGGCGACAGCGTGTCGATGGACGTCGCGTTCGCGGGGGGCGAGGATCAGGGCACGTTCCTCGCCAACGCCGACTACGCGCAGTTCGCGCACGATCTCGACTACCAGCTGCCGAGCGCGCCACCCTCGCCGCGCGTCCACGTCGAGGCGGGAACGCAACGCGCCGACGTGTGGTGGGACGACTCGCCCGAGTCGGTGTCCGATCCCACGAGCCCGGCGCCCGGAGGGCGCGACTTCGAGGGCTATCGCGTGTACCTGGGTCTCGACCGCCAGGAACCCCTGCGAGTCGCGCAGTTCGACCTGGCGGACACCACGGGCTTCAACACCGGGCTCGAGCCGGCCCTGGCGCCCGAACCATTGGTGCTCGGTGGCGTGTCCTACCGCTATCGCCACCGGATCGAAGGCTTGAAGGACGGCTTCCGCTACTGGGGTGCCGTCACGAGCTACGATACCGGCGACCGCACGATCGAGAGTCTCGAGAGCGGGCTCAGCCAGAACAAGTTTCTTGTTGTCCCATCGGCGAACGCCAGCGAGCAGCACTCGGTCCACGTGTTCCCTAATCCCTACCGGGTCGAGGCAGCATGGGATGCGGGCCAACCGCCCCGCGACAAGGTCGTGTGGTTCGGTGGCCTGCCTGAACGCTGCACGATAAGGGTCTATACTCTCGCCGGAGACCAAGTGATGCTCCGTCCGTTCGATGGGGGTGTTTACCGCACAGAGAACATCCGTGGCGTCTGGACTCCCCAGCGGAATCCCGACACGGGCACACCGGTGCTCTCGGGGGCGACGTTCGGGTGGGACCTGATCAGCGACCGCGGGCAGGCGATCGCGAGTGGGCTCTACCTCTGGACGGTCGAGGACCACTCGGGGGGGCCGACCCAGCGCGGAAAGCTGCTGGTGGTGAAGTCAGACCGGGAGTGACCACGGGTGCGCGGAGCGCGCTCGTCGGACCAGTCAACCCGTTATAAAATGGTTCCTTGACGGGCTTCTGAAACGCGGCCTAAGTTCCTGCCCCACCTTCTCCAGAACCCAATGAGACCCATCGCCAGCCTCCTCCTCTCATGCCTGTTCGTGCTCGCCGCGGCCACATCCGCCCGCGCCGAGGACAAGGGCACCATCACCGGCAAGGTCACCGACAGGCGGACGGGACACGCACTCCCGTTCGCGAATGTCGCATTGGTGGGTGTGCCCAAGGGCGGCCTGACCGACTCCGAAGGCCGCTTCTCCATTCCCGGGGTGGCCGTGGGCACGTACGAGCTGCGCGTGCAGTTCCTCGGTTACAAGACCGAGACCCGCCCGGGGGTGGTGGTGACCGTGGGCAAGGGCGCGGGCGTGGACTTCAAGCTCGAGGAGATCATCGTCCGCCAGGAGAAGGTGGTGGAGGTGACCGCCGAACGCCGACTGGTCGAGGCCAAGCAGGGCGCCACCGTGCGCAGCGTCGGCGCGAGCGAGATCCGCAATCTTGCCGTCTCCACTGTGGCGGACGTGCTGCAGCAACAGGCCGGTATCAGCACCGACGCGGACCAGATCCACGTGCGCGGCGGCCGCGCGGACGAGACCATGTTCGTGGTGAACGGCGTGGCCAACCGCGATCTCGTCACCGGCCAGTCCACCGCGGGCCAGCTGAACGCGCGCTCGGTGTCCGAAGTGAACGTCGCCACGGGCGCGTTCGACGTGCGCTTCGGCAACGCGCTCTCCGGCGTCGTCGAGATCCGGCTCAAGGAGGGCACCGACAAGGCGCAACTCGGGCTCACCACGTCGGCCGGCAGCTACGGCGGCCGGGCCTGGCACGGTGTGCTCACCGGCCCCGATCCGCTGTGGACGCCAGCGCTCAAGGCGATCGGCGTGAAGCTGCCGGGCACCATGACCAGCATCATCGACCTGTCGGGCAGCCTGTTCGAGACCCGGTTCAGCTACCTCGGCCAGAGCGGCCTCGGCCTGCTCGAGAGGACCGTGCTGCCGCCCTACCTGCACCCGCGCCTCGTCTCCAGCTACGAGGACCGCTTCTTCGGTATCCCGTTCAAGTACGGCGACATGTGGGCTCCGGCGCAGGACAATCGCTGGGCCGCGCGCTACGGCGTGTTCTGGAAGCCGGACAACATGAACAAGGTCTCGTTCAACTATTCCAAGCGCATCGCCATCGACCAGGGTTTCAGCCGCACGTTCCTCACCGCGCAGGGAGACCAGGGCGATCCCGCCTACCCGTGGCGCTGGGACCACCGCATCGGCAACGCGCAGACGTTCTTCGAGGACAATGTGCAGACCTCGGTGGAGTGGCGCCGCACGCTGTCGCTGCGCGGCTTCACCACGCTGCAGGCGTCGCGCTATTTCTTCGCGCAACGCCAGGACGTGCAGGGCAAGCACTGGAGCCAGTACGTGGAACCCGACGACCGCTCGCAGTTTCCGCTCGGCGACCCGCGCCGCGACGACTTCTTCTGGGACACGGGCGACGACAATCAGTGGGCCGATCGACGCACGGATAGCTGGGGCCTGCAGGGATCGCTCACCCAGCGCGTCGGCCACAATGAGCTGGAGTTCGGGTTCGATCACCAGTGGCAGTCCGTGCAGTACCTCACCATCGAGAATCCGTGGGTGTTCGACCAGGACGGTCTCGGGCAGTCGCACGATCTGTGGAACGTGCACCCCATGGTGGGCGCGGGCTATGCGCGCGATCGGTTGGAGTACGAGGGCTTCGTGGCCAACGTCGGCGTGCGCGCGGACTATTGGTTCCTCGGACGCGAAGCCGAGCAGGCGCTGGGGGACACCACGCGGCACAACATCGCGCCCACCACGCGCACCGCCTTCTACGAGGACACGCGTTCGTTCCTCGGCCGCCGCGTCAAGATGCACATCTCGCCGCGCGTGATCGTGGCGCACCCGATCACCGAGAACAGCAGCTTCTTCTTCAATTACGGCCAGTTCACGCAGAACCCTTCGTATCGCTACGTGTACTCCAAGCTCAATTCCATCTCGAGCGAGTCGTTCCCGCTTCAGGGCAACCCGAACCTGAATCCCCAGGTGTCGGTGAACTACGAGGTCGGCGGCAAGCACCAGTTCATGGCCACGACCGCCGCGAACGTCACGTTCTTCGTGCGTGACGTGTACGACTACCCGAGTGCCACGCGCGTGGATCCACTGTCGGGCACGAACCTCGAGTCCTACTTCATCTACTTGAACGGCCACTACGCGCGTTCCAAGGGCTTCGAGGTCGAGCTCGAGAAGCGCCGCTCGAACCACTGGGCCGGCAAGGTCAGCTACTCCTACCAGCAGACGCGCGGCAAGAGCAGCGATCCCAACGAGGAGCGCGCGCTCCAGGAAGTGGGCGGCAGCAGCGAGACGCGACTGTCCGAGGAGTTCGTGCGCTGGAACCGGCCGAGCAAGCTCACGGCCAGTTTCGACGTGCGCTGGGACGAGAAGGCGCCGCGCCATTGGGGCATCGTGCGACGCACGGGCCTGAACCTGTTCATTCAGGCGCAATCGGGCCGCACGTACACGCCGATCCTGGCCGGGAGCAGCGACCCGGCGGGCCTGCCCAATTCCAGCAACGCGCACATGCAGGTGACGTGCGACTTCAAGGTGAACCGCTGGTTCAAGCTCGGGACGCGCCGCTTCGACGTGAGCGTGCAGGGCACGAACATCTTCGGCAACCGCTCGATCAACCGCGTGGACCCGTTCACCGGGCTCGGCTTGGTGTGGGGCGACGGTGTGAATGACTCGCGCCTGTTCTCCGGGCTCAACAACTTCGCGCGCTTGAGTGGCGTGGACAACCCCTCGAACTACGGTGGCACCCAGTGGAGGGCCCAGCTCGATGTGGACCTCTGATCCTCGGCGGTGGAGCGCGCTGCTCGGGGCGCTCGTGGTGTTGGCCTCGGCGGGCCCGGCCCATGGCCAGGGCTCGCTCGGCGGGCAGCGCGCCGGCACGTCGTCGGCCACGTTCCTTCGCATCGGCGTCGGGGCCCGTGCGGTGGGCATGGGCGAGGCGTTCGTCGCCGTGGCCAACGACCCGAGTGCGATCTTCTGGAACCCCGCTGGGCTGGCCTCGCTCCAGCGTCGCGAGCTTGCCATCTCGCACGTGCAATGGCCCGCAGACGTCACCTACGAGCATCTCACGCTCGTCCTGCCGTCCCGGCGATTCGGCGGCTCGATCGCGTTCCAGCTGGGCGTGCTGTCCACCGACATCGTGGAGACCACCGAGCTGCAACCGTTCGGCACCGGCCGCACGTTCTCCTACTCCGACATGGTGGCGGGCGTGGCGTTCTCGCGCCGCTGGACGGACAAGTTGCTCGTGGGCACGGGGGTCAAGTTCGTGCGCGAGGACCTGGGCTCGCAGGTGGGCGGTCCCACCACGCAGGCATTCCTGTTCGACGTCGGCTCCATCTACTACCTGGGCCTGGGCAGCGTGCGCATCGCCACCTCGCTCACCAACTTCGGCTCGGCGCTGCGCCCGGCCGGCACCTACCTGTCTCCCTACGACGGCTCCACCGCGCAATACGACGGCTTCGATCCGCCGCTCGTGTTCCGTTATGGCGTGGCGTTCGAGCCCATCGAGAGCGAGGGGCAGCGACTCACCACGGCGTTCGAGGTGAGTCAGCCCGCCGACAACGAACAGCTGCTGAAGGCCG
>JANNKI010000108.1:0-1648 GCA_031396225.1 bacterium
CACCGGCGCCGCCACCGGACAGGTGCCGGGGCTCGGGCCCGGAGGCACGTTCGCCGGGAGCGGTGGCCGGCTGCTCGAGCGCTCCCCGAACGGTTCGGTGCGATCGCTGGTGGCCGCGGGCCGGCTCTTCGACGTGGCGGATCCCGACGTCTCCGCGGACGGAGCGCTTGTGGCGTTCTCCGCTCGCGAGCGCTCCGGAGCGCCGTGGCGGGTGTGGACCGTTGAGCGCCAGCTTGGCGGCCTGCGCTGCGTCACCTGCGACGACACGCTCGTGTTCGGCGACGACGCCGACCCGTCGTGGTGGGGCGACACGCTGCTCTACGTGAGCACGCGCGGCGGGGGACGCGCGCTCTACGATGGCACGCCGGTCACGCAGATGTGGGCGCGGTTCCCGGACGGACGGCGGCGGCAACTCACGCACGAGGCCAACGGCGTGCTCGATCCGGTCGCCGACAGCGATCGCCGCCGCGTGCTGTACTCGCGCTGGTGGTTCAGTCCCTGGCGCGCCGACGCCACCGGCGCCCTGGCGCGGGGCTCGGCCGCGGCGGAGAGCGTGAACGCGTGGCAGGTGGTCTCGGCCCGGCTCGTGCGCGGGGTGGACGGCTTGCTGCGACTGGACGACGTGCGCCTCGCCGCCGGCGGGACACTGCCGAGGCGGCGCGGCATGGGGGTGCAGCCCGCACCGCTCGCGCATGGCGGCCTGCTGGCGGTGGCCGCGCGCAACACGGGGCTCTCGCCGAGGCCCGGTACGTTGGCACTGCAGCGCTTCGGCGCGCCGCCCTCGCCGGGCCGGCGCCTGGCCGGAGCGGCCATCGGGGACGACGCGGGCGACCCCTACACCGAGAACGCCAACCTGCTCGCGCCGGCCGCTTGCGCGCCGGCGGCGCTCGCCGATGGCCGCGTGCTGTGCGCCGTGGATCCCGGCGGACGCGGCGATTTCGGCCTGTGGTTGCTGGCCGCCAACGGCGAGTCGCGCGCGATGCTGCTCGACCTGCCGGACTCTTGGGAGTTGGATCCAGCGCTGGTCCCGCCCACGGCGCGCCCGCGCACCGCAAAGCTCGCGCCGCGGAACACCACGCCCCGGCACGTGGCCATCGGCGCGCCGCCCGCGAGCACGTTCCGCTACCTCGCCCGCGACGTCTTTGCCGGCCGCGGCGCACCCGCCCGACGCGACGGAGCGCAACTGCACGTCTATCGCATCGCCTCGCGCGAGTCGGTCGAGCGCATCGGACGCATCGCGGTGCCGCGCTCGGGGCGCGTGGACGTGCAGCTCCCCGCCGACCAGCCACTGTTCGAGGTGCTCACGGATGCCGCCGGGCGCGCGCCCATGCGCGCGCACGGACCGTTCCAGGTGCGAGGCTTCAACAGCGGCGCCCGCGGAAGCACGTCGCGCTGCTTGGGATGCCACCTCGGGCATAGCGCTTCGCGCTGACGCTCGACAACGAGGACACCTGGATCGCGTACGCTGTGGCGACGCGATGAATCGGCTGCTGCCGGGCCCGGATCAGGCGGCTCGGTGTCGACTCGAGCCTCAGCGCGAAGCGCTATGCCCGAGGTGGCATCCCGAGCAGCGAGACGTGCTTCCGCGGGCGCCGCTGTTGAAGCCTCGCACCTGGAACGGTCCGTGGGCGCGCCTGGGCGCGCGCCC
>JANNKI010000132.1:0-1555 GCA_031396225.1 bacterium
CTTCAGCGACGACGAGCATGACCGCATGCGCCTGATGGCTCCGATCGGCGTGGTCGAGGAGCTGGATCCCGACCTGCTGCACGTACTCTTGCAGGCGAACTACGACCGCGCGCTCGACGCACGTTACGCCATGCGCAATAACGAGCTGTGGGCTGTGGTTGTGCATCCGCTGGCCACGCTCGCCACCGACGACCTGCCGAGTATGTTCGACCAGGTCGTGCTGCTGGTGAAGAACACAGGTACCACCTTTGCCTCGACAGAGCTGGTGTTCCGCTCGTTCCCTGACGACATGGTCCTCGAACCCACGGACGACGAAGACGAGGAAGAGGATGGCGACGAGGGCGCCGCCGACAAACGCGACGAGCGCAACGAACTCGGAGACGAGGACGACGAGGCGGACGAGGACGAGCGCGGCACCGACTATCGAGGGCGATGAATCCCGCAAACGGAAACATCCCGGCCGTCTCCATCGACGTGCGCGTGGACCGCGGCACGGTCCTGCCCGGACGCGTGTGGTGCGCCGAGCGACCGCGCGCGCTGGTCGCGCTCGTGCACGGGTTGGGTGAGCACAGCGGCCGCTACGCGGCACTGGCCTCCGACCTGGTGAAGTCGCGCTTCACGTGCGTCTCGCTCGACCTGCCGGGCCACGGTGAGACCACCGGCCCGCGCGGCGACATCCCGTCCTGGGACAAGCTCCGCGACCAGATCGTGCCGGCGATGTTCACCGCCACGCGCGGTCTGCCCGGGCAGCCGCCGCAGCTCCCGAACGTTCTGCTCGGCCACAGCATGGGCGCCGTCATCGCGCTGGATCACGCGCTCGCTCATCCTCGCGGCCTGAGCGCGCTGGTGCTGTCGGCGCCGGCGCTACGTGCAGCGATGCCGCCGTGGTGGAAACTGGCGCTGGCGAACGTGGCCCGCATCGCCTCGCCCGCGGGCGGCTTTCCCAACGGCCTGGACCCCGACGGCCTGTCGCGTGATCCCGAAGTGGTGCGCGCCTACCGCGCGGATCCGCTCGTGCACGACCGCATCAGCCCGCGCAGCTACTTCTCGTTCACGGAGGCGGCGCAACGCTGCCGGCTCAACATCCGCGGTCTACAAGTGCCCACGCTCATGTTCCAGGGCATGGCGGACCGGCTCGTGGACCCGAAGGGCGCACTCGAGGCCGCGGGGGCCGCGCCGCATGACATGATGCGTTTCGTCACCTGGAGTGACGCCTACCACGAGTCCATGAACGACGTGGGGCGCGAGAACGTCATCCGCGACGTCGCGACCTGGCTGGACGCCGCGCTGGTGGTGTAGGAGGACTCTTGCTCGGAACGAAAGTGGCGACGGTGGTGTCGGTGCGCGTGGGGAGCATCCGCACACATGCGCGTCCGGCGTGGGACGAGGTTCGCTCACGGCCGTGGAGCACCGCCTTCTGGAAGGAAGATGTGCCCAGCCCCGTGCGCGTGGGCACGCTGGGGCTGGAGGGCGACCAGCAGGCCGACACGCGCCACCACGGTGGCCCCGAGATGGCGGTGCTCATGTACGCCGACGCGCACTATCCAGCGTGGCG